>CAMXUZ010000208.1 GCA_947251855.1 uncultured Ruaniaceae bacterium | reverse complement strand
GAGGCGGGCGGCTGCGCCGTCCGGCCCGAAGACGGCGATACCGCGTGCTCGCACCGCGTCGGCGACCCCGGCGACGAGGGGCGCTTCTGGGCCGATGATGACGAGGTCCGCAGCGAGGCTCGCGGCGAGGTCCGCCGCCGCTTCGGGATCGAGCGGATCGACGTCATGAACCTGGGCCTGCGCGGCGATCCCGGGGTTTCCCGGGGCCGCGAAGAGGGCGGTGACCGCCGGATCGAGGGCGAGCGTGTGAACCAATGCGTGCTCCCGTGCGCCGGAGCCAATCACCAAGATCTTCACGGGTAGTCAGCCTATCGCCATTCCGTGGCCCCTGCCGCGCGGGCCCGCCTTCCAAGACGCAGGAGTGTGTCCTCATCGCGGGAAGGCGGGCCGGTTGCTCTAACGGAGATACTCGCGGTAGGCGCGGGCGAGGAGGTACTCCTCGAACGGTTCCCCTAGGGCACCGGTGAAGATCCTCGCGGCGTCGATGAGCCGGGAGCCGGGGGTATAGTGCGTCTCGATCTCCCCGGAGACCACCCGCTGCACCAACGATTCGGTCACGGTCATCCCCTCCTCGAGTGCCTTGCCGGTGTGGAGCCACTGCCACACCTGCGCCCGGCAGATCTCCGCGGCCGACGCGTCCTCGACCGCGCCGTCGATCTCCACGTTCCCGTTCCCCTCCAGCCACGCCGCGACGTAGTGCAGGGTGGTGGAGATGTTCCGGCGGAGCCCTTCGAAGGTCGCAGCCTCACCGAGCGAGCTGAAATCGGTCATCTCCCGGTGGAGCTGTTCCCAGTCCTTCGGGGCGTGCACGGGCCGGCTGAGTTGGTGGTGGCGGCCCTCGAGGACGTCGGCGAACGGTTGCTGGGCGGCGGGCACCATATCGGGGCAGGTGACCCAGGGGCCGTCGAACCCGTGCGCGGCCTCGACGGCCTTCTCCGAGCTCACTTTGCTCAGCGCGCGCTGGATCTCCCAGGGGTTGCCCTCCCCGTGGTACCCGCACAGCGATCCGATCGCATGAGTGCCCCGGCGATGAGCGACGTCGATGAGTTGGGTCGTCAGGGCCCGCATGAATGGGGTCGTCATCGTGACCGTCGAACAGTCCGGAAGGTTGAAATCCTCTCCTCGCAGTGCCTTGAGCATGGAGAACAGGAAGTCCCACCGGCCCGCAGCGAGCCCGGCGGCGTGATGACGAAGTTCGAAGAGGATCTCCTCCATCGCGAGCGCTCCGGGCAGCGTTTCGATGAGCACCGCGGCCCGCGCGGAGCCCCGGGGGATCGCGTAGCCGTCCTCCAAGTGCGTGAGCAGTTGGTTCCACCACCGGGCCTGATCGGGGGTCTCGAGTTTCGGAAGGTAGAGATAGGGCCCGACGCCGCGGTCGACGAGGGTTCGCGCGCAGTGGTGAAAGAAGATCACCGTGTCGACGAGTGCGGCCGAGACCGGCTCGCCATCAACTTCGATCCTGGGCTCGTGCAGGTGCAGGCCCCGTGGACGCATGATCATCGTGGGCCGCTCACGCACGTATCGGCGCGCGTAATGGGCCATCGCTGCTTGCCCCGCCAGCAGGTTCTCCCAGGTGGGGCTCATCGAGTCTTCCAGGTCCGCCACCCACACATCGGCCCCGCTCGCCGCTGCTGCGGCCGCGGATTCGGGTCCGGCCGGTAAGCACAGTTCGGTGTACCGGCGGGTGAGGCCTTTCGCCGGCGCGGCGACCTGCCAGCGGCCACCCCGGATGGTCTGCGGGGGCGGGGTCGGCGGATCAAGGTTCAGCCTGCCGGCCCCGCGGGGGATCCGGGCGCCGAATCGGCGGTGGATATCGGTGATGACGTCCCAGACCTGCTCGGTGAGCACGTCGCGGGTGAGATCCACGAGGCGTGGGGTGAGGCGTTCGCGGCCGTGTTCGCGGCTGTCGCCCCCGAGGGCATCGCGTGGCCCGGTGGTTAACTCGGCGATGGGTTCCATTAGAACTGCTCCTCTTCTGTTGATCCGCTGAGCGCGAGGGTGCCGGAATCGGGGTTGAGGGTCGTGGCGACCTCATCGAAGTACCCCGCGCCGACCTCGGCCTGGTGCCGCACCGCGGTGAAGCCTCGTTCGGCTGCGGCGAACTCGGCTTGCTGCAGCTCCACGTAGGCGCTCATCCCGCGCCGGGCGTACCCGTGGGCGAGGTCGAACATCGAGTAGTTCAGGGCGTGGAAGCCGGCGAGGGTGATGAATTGGAAGGCGTATCCCATCGCGCCGAGTTCGCGCTGGAATTTCGCGATCGTGCCTTCGTCGAGGGCCGCGGCCCAGTTGAACGACGGCGAGCAGTTGTACGCGAGTTTCTTCCCGGGGTATCGCGCGTGGATCGCTGCGGCGAACTCGCGTGCGAATTCCAGATCGGGAGTCGCGGTCTCGCACCAGATGAGGTCGGCGTACGGCGCGTAGGCGAGCCCGCGGGCGATCGCCGCCTCCGGCCCGGAGGTGAGTCGGTAGAAGCCCTCCGGGGTGCGCTCACCGGTAACGAAGGGGCGGTCGCGTTCGTCGATGTCGGAGGTGAGGAGGTTCGCAGCGAGCGAGTCGGTGCGAGCAATGATAATCGTCGGCACCCCAGCGATATCCGCAGCCAGCCGCGCGGCATTCAGGGTGCGGATGTGTTGA
>CAMXUZ010000207.1 GCA_947251855.1 uncultured Ruaniaceae bacterium | reverse complement strand
CAACGGCCCCTGGCGCGTAGCGGTCTTCATCGCCCTCGCGGTCGCGAACGACACGGGGGGATACATCGCGGGTGTGCTCTTCGGTAAACACCCGATGGCGCCCACGGTGAGCCCGAAGAAATCGTGGGAAGGATTCGCCGGGTCGGTCCTGCTCACGCTCGCCGTCGCCCTACCGGCCACCTATTACCTGCTCGAGGGCACCCTTCTCATGGGCGCGCTCCTCGCCCTCCTGGCGACCTTCGCCGCGACCGCGGGGGATCTCATGGAATCGTTACTCAAACGCGACCTGGGGGTGAAGGACATGAGTTCCCTCCTGCCCGGCCACGGGGGGATCCTCGACCGGGTCGATTCCATCCTCGTCGCCGCGCCGGTGATCTTCACCGCAATGTGGCTCACGGCCTTCCACTGAGCCACGAGTCCCAACAAATTTATTCAAAATCTGCGAGAATGTCGGCGATGAAACCCCAACCGCAAGTGATGCCCGCGCACGAAAAATCCGCGGCTCCCCGCCCCAAACTGAGCTTCTCCGTGCCGCGCCGGGGTAAACCGCCCCGCCACCTCGCCGACCTCTCGCTCACCGAACGCATCGAAGCGCTCTCCGACCTCGGATTCCCCGGCTACCGCGCGAAGCAGATCTCCGCGCACTACTTCACCCATCTCACCCGCGACGCCCAGGACATGACCGACCTGCCCGCGAACATGCGCGCAGATGCGATCGAGGAACTCCTGCCGAACCTCCTCACCGAGGTGCGCCGGATGGAGGCCGACGGCGGGGCGGCGATCAAGACGCTGTGGAACCTGTTCGACAACGTCAAGGTCGAATCGGTGCTCATGGGGTACACGGACCGGGCGACCCTGTGCGTCTCCTCCCAGGCCGGGTGCGGGATGGCCTGCCCGTTCTGCGCGACGGGGCAGATGGGCCTCACCCGCAACCTCTCGACGGCGGAGATCATCGATCAGGTGCGCCAAGCCGCCCGGATGTGCCGCGAGGGCGAACTCATCCGCGCCCCGCGCCGGTTGACGAACATCGTCTTCATGGGGATGGGCGAGCCGATGGCGAACTACAAGTCCATCATCGGCGCGGTGCGCCAGATGGTTGCCCCCGCCCCGGAAGGCTTCGGCATGTCCGCCCGGAACATCACCGTCTCCACGGTCGGGCTCGTCCCCGCGATCCGGAAACTCTCCGGGGAGGGCATCCCCGTCACGCTCGCAGTGTCGCTGCACGCGCCCGATGACGAGCTGCGCGATGAGCTCATCCCCATCAACTCCCGGTGGAAGGTCACCGAACTGCTCGACGCCGCCCGCGAGTACTTCGAGGTCACCGGCCGGCGGGTGAGCATCGAGTACGCCCTCATCAAGGATATGAACGACCACGCCTGGCGCGCGGAGTTGCTCGGTGAGGAACTCAACAAACGCGGACGCGGGTGGGTACACGTCAATCCGATTCCGCTCAACCCGACCCCCGGGTCCATCTGGACCGCGAGCGATCCCGAGGTGGAAGCAGAATTCGTAGCTAAACTACGGGAAGCGGGCATCTCCACAACGGTACGTGACACCCGCGGAAGCGACATCGACGGAGCGTGCGGTCAACTCGCCGCGGAAACCACCGGAGCGTAGGAGCGATAATGGCGAAGATGTTCCCCCGAGTGAAGGTTACCCACACCGGCTACCACATGGACCAGGTGGAGGACTTCTTCGACGACGCCCGGGAGGATTACGAGGATGGCGGGCAGATGACCGCCGCGCAGGTCCGCGCCGCCGCGTTCGATCTCGTGCGGGGCGGCTACGATCCCACCGCCGTCGACGATGCCCTCGACCGCGTGGAGGCCGCCCTCGCCGCCCGGGAACGGGTAGCGTTCATCGAACAGCACGGGCAAGAGGAGTGGATGAAAGAAGTCGCGAGCAGGGCCACCGTTCTCTACCCCCGACTCACCCGCCCCGACGGGCTCCGCTTCCGACCACCCGGGCGCGGCAAAGGGTATGAACGCGGCGCGGTCGACGCGGTGATGGTGCGCCTCATCGACTTCTTCGACTCCGGGCGCCCGCTGTCGTCCCAGGACCTGCGCACGGTGACGTTTCCCGCCGCCCCCGCCGCTCGCGCCTACGGTGAGGGCCCGGTGGATGCGTTCATCGATCGCGCGATAGATATCTTGCTGGCCGTCGAATGAGCGCAACGCGTACCGCCGTGATCTTGGGCTCTACAGGCGCTGTCGGTACGTCGCAGGTGGCGCGGTTCTCCGCCGATCCAACCACCCAGGTCGTTGCGCTCGCCGCAGCGGGCAGGAATCTGCCCGCCCTCGCACGCCAAGCGGTCCAGCTCGGCGTATTCGGGCTGGCGGTGGGCGAGTCGGACCTCGCGGCGGTGAACCTCGCCCTCGACGAGGCGAACGAGGAAGCCGGCGCGGACGTGCGCCCGGAGATCCTCATCGGCGCCGACGTGATCACCCACGCTGCCGGGGCGGGGGTAGACGTCGTCGTCAACGCGATCAAAGGGATGGGTGGGATCGGCCCCAGCCTAGAAGGGCTGCGCACCGGG
>CAMXUZ010000206.1 GCA_947251855.1 uncultured Ruaniaceae bacterium | reverse complement strand
GGCGGGCCTGCGGTGGCTCGCGGAGCCGGGCGTTCTGCCCGTCGTCGAGGTCATCGAGGCCGCGCCCACCGAGCTCACCTTGCAGCGGCTCACCGCGGTGCCTCCGAGCGCCGAGGCCGCCAGAGAGTTCGGGGCCGGGCTCGCCCGCCTCCATTCGAGCGGGGCGCCCGACTTCGGGTTCACCCCCGGCGAGGGCCGCGCCTGGTTCGGTCCGCTCAGTGACCCGTTCGAGGTCCCGCCGATCACTGCGGGTGAGTTCGGGGAGTTCTGGGCGCACCGATTGCGCCACGTGACCGGGCTCGCGGCGCCGGAACTCCAGCGAGCCCAGGTGCCGCTCGCTCCCTTCCAGGAGGTGATCGAGGCCGTCGCGAGCGGCGCGTTCAACGGGATCGCGGGCAGCGGCACAGAGGGCCCGAGCCGCGTGCACGGGGACCTGTGGTCGGGCAACCTCATGTGGACCCCCGAGGGGGGCACGCTGATCGACCCGGCTGCCCACGGCGGGCACCGGTTGGAAGACCTCGCGATGCTCGCGCTCTTCGGCGCGCCGTACCTGGAGGAGATCTTCGCCGGCTACGAGGCCGAGTACCCGATGCCTCCCGGGTGGCAGGGCGATCTACCGGCGCATTACCTCTTCGGGCTCATCGCCCACGTGTACTTGTTCGGCGGCGGGTATGCTGCCGGGGCCCACCGGGCCGCCCGGGACGTACTGCGCCGAGCCGGGGACTGAAGAACCGGCCCTTACGAGTCCGCCTGCAGCTCCTCCACGGGGATGTCGGTGAGGCGGAACGGCGGGCCGCCTCGATTCTCTTCCTCCGGGCGGTCCTTGAACACCGGGATCCACGGGGATTCCAGGGTGACCTCCGCCCCGGGAACCGTCGGCCACACGACCGTGACGATCGTGGATTCACCCGGCTGCAGGTCCCGCACGGGTTGGCCCATCGACTTGCGCTCCCCACCGGTCATCACGTAATCGCGCTCGGGAGTGGCGTAGTCGAGGGGGTAATACATCGCATCGCCGTCGGCGAGGGTGAGCCGCGTCGTTCCGTTCTGATCGGACAGGCTCAGGTCACCACGGGAGTCGGTGTGCCCGCCAGAAAACACGCCGATGAGGCTGTGGGCCTCGTCATCCAGGTTCGTCAGTTCGATCTCACCGGTGAGGTACTTCCCGACCCGCTGCACCCGTTCCAGCTTCACCTCGTAGGTCTGCTCGACCTCGTCGCTGAAGGGCTGGGTCTGCTCGAGCTTGACCCCCTCCGGGCCGGCCCCGACGGGCCCGGTCGGCTCGGGGAGCTCCTGCCCACTTGCTTCCTCGGCTTCCTCGGCTGCCGCCTCGAAACTCACTTCCACGCGGCGGTTCTCCGCGCGCGCTTCCTCGGTCTGTTCGTCGACGGCCGGTTCGTCGAACGCGCGCCCTTCGACGACGACGTCGAAGCCCGACATGTCCACGAGCTCGCCCAGTGCATCAGCGACGGATTGGGCGCGATCCTCGGACAGCTGCTGGTTGTGTTCGCGGGTGCCGACGTCGTCGGTGTGGCCGACGACCGTGAGCTCACCGTCTCCGGTGATCCTCTCCGCGGCGCGTTCCAGCGCTTCGTCCGCCGCCGAGGATAGCTCGGCGGAGTCCTTGTCGAAGAGCACGTCCGCACTGATCGTCAGGAGCGTGTTCTCCTCACCTTCCCGCGTGCTGAGTGCTCCGCCGAGTTCCTCAGAATAGGTCTCGAGTTCGGAGACCGGGAACTGCAGATCCGCCTCCGGCGTTTCTGCAAGTTCTTCGGCGGTGGGGAACTCGTTCGCGTCGGCGAGGTCAACGACCGGTGGGAGGAAGAAACCGGCGTGAGGTACCACAGCAACGGGAGCATCGGTATCCGGGGCGGCGTAGGCGATGAACAGTTCCTGCGACTCCCCGGCATTCGTCCCGTCCGGATGTTGCGTCAGCGCAGCTCCGCCCTCGGACCAGCCGTGGTCGTGGACGGCGCCGTTCTCCGCATCGAGCAACTGCACCCCGGTCGGCGAGTAGTACGGCTGGAGATACGGGTTGGAGAAGCTTTCGGTGACGCCATCGTCTTTCGCCGTGAGCTCCAATTTCAATATCGCCACCTCGCCATCGACGGCGAGGGGCCCGACGGTGAGGTCGGCTTCTCCGCCCTCGACGGAAACCGTGCGCGTCTCGAGCTCGACCTCGGGGGGTTCTTCGCTCGGTTCGACCTCGGCCGACTGCTCGGTTTCGGAGGTCTCTTCCGGGGCGGGCGGTGCGTCCTCCGTCGTCGCGGTGCACCCCGCGAGCACCACAGCGGCGACGGCGGTAATGAACTTGTTCAGTTTCGTCATCAAAATTCTCGTCAGAAGTTTCTCGCGTACCTGAGGTGAAACGTTAGCAGACACCGGTTCGGGGCCCGAACTTCCCGCCGCTACACTTGCGTTACGTCCGCCGTGCAGAATCGAGCCTGAGCATGTACCTTGCCCTGACGATCGGGGTGAATCTTGCCATCGGGGCGGGGGTAGTCCTCCTCATCCGATACGCCCGCAAGAATCCGCACGTATCCCGGGAGGATCCGGAAATTCAACGGATGCCCCGCTTCGTCCCGTACCTCGCCTGGCCCGTGACCGTGGTCGGCGCTGGGCTGATCCTCCTCGCGTTCGCGGGGTCGACGGACCCGCGGGACATCCTGCCGATGCAAGCGGGAGGCGCAGTCATCTTCCTCGCGGGCGGTTATCTGGTGTTGCTCTATCGGAACTTCTACGTACGGGTCACGAAGACCGAGATCGAGACCGCGGGCGTGCTCGGAAGCGTGCGGCGGATCGCGTTCCGGGACCTGGAATCGCTGGCCACCTATACCCAGAACCGGCACCGCATGATCAAGATCCGCGGGATCGACGGCACGCGGATAAAGCTCAGTAGCACGATCTACGACGTGCAGTATCTCCTCGCCTATGTCTGGGAGCACGGGACGCGCACTCAACCCGCGCCGGCGCGGCGTTAGTCCCGCCGGAGCACCGGGTTCGACAGCGTCCCGATGCCCTCGACCTCCACCTCGACCCGCTGGCCGTGTTCGAGCGGCCCCACCCCGGCCGGGGTGCCGGTGAGGAGGACGTCGCCGGGCAGGAGCGTGAACACACTCGAGGCGTAGGCGACGAGGTCGGCCACGGAGTAGACCATTTGACTCGTGCGGCCGTCCTGGCGCAGTTCGCCGTCCACGCGGCACTGCACCGCGAGATCAGCGGGGTCGAGGTCCATCACGAGGTACGGACCGAGCGGGCAGGAGGTGTCCCACGCCTTGCCCCGGGTCCAGGTGTCATCGGCGCGCTGGGCATCGCGTGCGGTGACGTCGTTTCCGGCCGTGTATCCGAGGATCACCGAACTCGCCTGCGCCGGGGTGAGGTCTTTACAGATCCGGGAGATGACGACGGCGAGCTCGGCTTCGTGCTCGACCCGTTCAGAGTAGGCGGGCAGCACGATCGGGTCGTCCGGTCCGATCACCGCGGTGTTCGGTTTGAGGAACAGCAACGGCTTCTCGGGGACCTCGTTTCCGAGTTCAGCGGCATGGGCGGCATAGTTGCGCCCGATGCCGATGACCTTCGAGCGGGGGATGACGGGCGCGAGCAGGCGCGCCTCGTCCAGTGGCACCCGCTGGCCCGTGGGCTCAAGCGGCGAGTACAAGGGATCCCCGGAGAGCACGACGAGATCGTTGGAGTCGTCCTCGATGACGGCGTAGCGGGGGTCGGAACCGGTGGTGAATCGGGCTATGCGCATCCCCCTACGGTACCGAAGATTACTTCACGGCCATCTCCCCGAGTTCGTGCCATTCCTCGCCGTCCATGACGACGTTGCGCACCTTCGGGGTTTCCTGCAGCAGCGGCGGCAGATCCTGTTGAGCCTTGCGGAAGTGATCGCTGTTCACGTGCGCCTCACCCGCGTCGTCCTGGAACGCCTCGACGAG
>CAMXUZ010000205.1 GCA_947251855.1 uncultured Ruaniaceae bacterium | reverse complement strand
GAGATCGAGGTCGGCACCGCCGTCCTGTGCGAGGTGTGCCAGGGAACATGCACCCGCCCGGGCACTCACCCGACCACCTGCCCGACCTGTCAGGGGCGGGGCAGCGTGCAGCGGGTCGCCCGCTCCTTCTTCGGCAACATCATGACCTCCGCCCCCTGCTCCGACTGCGGCGGCTACGGCACCCTCCTGAGCGATCCGTGCCCCGAATGCTCCGGCGAAGGCCGGGTCCGCGCGCGCCGGTCGGTGTCGGTGAACGTCCCCGCGGGCGTCGACGACGGCACGCGGGTGAAACTCACCGCCCAGGGAGAGATCGGGCCGGGCGGAGGACCCGCCGGTGATCTGTACGTGGAGATCCGCGAAAAAGCCCACGAGGTGTTCGTGCGCCGCGGGGATGACCTGCACTGCACCATCGAGATCCCGATGACGGCGGCAGCCCTCGGCACCGTCGTGAGTCTGGAGACCCTCGACGGGGAACGCGATGTCGACATCGCTCCCGGCTCCCAACCGGGCCACCAGATCACCCTGCGCGACCTCGGGGTCGGCCGGCTCAACCGGTCCGGGCGGGGATCGCTGCACATCCACCTCGACGTGCAGATCCCCGATCACCTCACCGACGAACAGCAAGAACTGCTGCGCCAGCTCTCGGTGCTGCGCGGCGAGGAGCGCCCCGAAGCCCGCATCTCCTCAGCCAAGCCCGGTGTGTTCCAACGCTTGAAGGACACCTTCGCCGGCCGCTGATGAGCTTCGCCACCTTCTACGACCCGGACCTGGGCACGCCAGCTCCCGGCACGACGTTCTCCCTCACGGGGGCGGAAGCTCGCCACGCGGTGAGCGCGCGCCGGATCCGGGTAGGGGAGACGGTGGAGATCGTCGACGGCCGCGGCGGGCGGATGCGTGGGCAGGTGCGGACGGCACAGAAGCACTCGCTGGAGATCCAGGTCGAGCACCTGCGCCGCGAGGAACCGCCGGCAGTGCGGATCCTCCTCGTGCAAGCGCTCGCCAAGGGCGGCCGGGACGAAGCGGCGATCGAGGCGGCCACCGAGGTGGGCGTCGACGGCGCGATCGCGTGGGAGTCCGCCCGCAGCGTCTCGCAGTGGCGCGGTGTGAAGTCCGCTAAGGGGCTCGCCCGGTGGGAGGGGATCCTCACCTCGGCGATGAAACAATCCCGGCGCGCCTACCTTCCCGAACTGCGCGGCTTCGCCCGCGGGGAACAGGTCATCGACCTGCTCCCCACCGGCGCGCACGTGCTCGTGCTCCACGAGACCGCTACCACCCCGCTCACGGCGGCGGACCTGCCGGAATCGGGCACGATCGCCCTCGTCGTCGGACCCGAAGGCGGGCTCACCGAAGGGGAACTGGAGATGTTCGCCGGCACCCCCGGCGCCCAGCAGGTGCTGCTCGGACGGGAGGTCGTGCGCACCTCCACCGCGGGACCCGCCGCGATTGCCGTGCTCAACGCCCGCTTGGGCCGCTGGTAACGATAGGCTTGGCCATCTACGACGAGAAAGGCTCACCTGGATTTGGCCCCCACACTGACCACCCGTAAGGTGCAACTGCCCGCCGACGTGCCCATGGTTTCCCTGCTGGGCCGCGATGACGAGGTGCTGCGGGCGATCGAGGAAGGCTTCTCCGACGTCGATGTCCACGCCCGTGGCAACATCATCACCCTCACCGGCCCGCCGGCGCGCGTGGAACTCGCCGAACAGCTCATCGACGAGCTCGGGCACATCGCCGCCTCCGGCCAGCCGCTCGCCCCCGAAGCGGTGCAACGCGCGATCAGCATCCTCACCGCCTCGGGCGGGGAACGCCCCGCGAACGTACTGACGATGAACGTCCTGTCCAGCCGCGGCCGCACCATCCGGCCGAAGACGGTGGGGCAGAAGACGTACGTCGAAGCGATCGACGAGAACACCATCGTGTTCGGGATCGGCCCCGCGGGAACCGGCAAGACCTACCTCGCGATGGCGAAAGCTGTGCAGGCGCTGCAGGCGAAACAGGTGAACCGGATCGTCCTCACCCGCCCCGCGGTCGAAGCGGGGGAGCGGCTGGGGTTCCTGCCCGGCTCGCTCAGCGAGAAGATCGACCCCTACCTGCGCCCGCTGTACGACGCGCTGCACGACATGGTCGACCCCGAGTCCATCCCCAGCCTCATGGCCGCGGGCACGATCGAGGTCGCCCCGCTCGCCTACATGCGCGGGCGCACCCTCAACGACGCGTTCGTCATCCTCGACGAGGCGCAGAACACCTCCGCGGAGCAGATGAAGATGTTCCTCACCCGGCTCGGCTTCGGCTCCAAGATCGTCGTCACCGGCGACGTCACCCAGATCGACCTGCCCGCCGGTACCCACTCCGGACTGAAGATCGTGCGGGAGATCCTCAGCGGAATCGATGACATCGCCTTCTGCGAGCTCACCAGCGCGGACGTGGTGCGCCACAAGCTCGTCGGTGACATCATCGACGCCTACTCCGAGTACGACGAACAGGTACGCCGATGACGATCGATGTGACGAACGAATCCGGAGCTCGGATCGAGGAGATGGAATTCGTCTCCCTCGCCCGCCACGTGCTCGACGCGATGCACGTGCACCCGCAGGCAGAACTCGAGATCCGGTTCGTCACCCGTGCCGATATGACGGATCTCAACGAGCAATGGATGGCCGAGGAAGGGCCCACCGACGTGCTCTCCTTCCCCATGGACGAACTGCGCCCCGGGGCCGAGGGAGACCCGAGCGAGGAGGGAATCCTCGGCTCAGTGGTGCTCTGCCCACAGGTCGCCGCCGAACAAGCCCGGGAGGCCGGCCACTCCGCGGTGGAGGAGATGCTCCTGCTCACCACCCACGGGATCTTGCACCTCCTCGGTTTCGACCACGCGGAACCCGAGGACGAACGCGAGATGTTCGCTCTGCAACGCCACCTGCTCCTCACCTTCCTGGCCGGTGCCTGATGGGCGTTGGTTCAGCCCAGGCTGTTCCCGTTGTGCTCCTCGCCTTCCTCGCGCTCGGCGCCATCGCGGCAAGCGCGGTCCTGTCCGCCGGTGAGGAAGCCGGCCGGGCGGTCACCAAGGCCGCCGCGGCAGACGCGGTCGCTGAGGGAAAGAAACGCGCCGACGTCGTTGCTCACCTCGCCGAAGATTCCCACCTGCCGGTGCGCGCAACCGCGTATATCCGGCTCGTGTTGGAAATGACCGGCGCGGTCTCCCTCACCCTCATCGCCCTCACCGTCTTCCACCGGTGGTGGAGCGTCCTGCTCGCCGCGATCATCGTCTCCGCGCTCGTCATGCTCCTCGTCGTGGGAGTCAGTCCCCGCAGCTTCGGGCGCCGCAACCCCGTGGCGGTGCTCAGGTTCGTCGGCCCGTTCATGCTCACCCTCGCCCGGTTCACCGCGCCGGTGAGGAAACTGCGCCGAAACCGGAGCGAAGAGGAAGAGGAGCTCACCGAAGACGAAGAGCTGCAAGCGATGGTCGATCGGGTCGCCGAATCGGCCGACATCGAAGACGACGAGCGGGAGATGCTCCACTCCGTGTTCGAGCTCTCCCACACGATCGTGCGGGAGATCATGGTCCCCCGAACGGATATGCTCACCCTGCACTACGAGGAGAGCGTCGAGGACGCCCTCACCCTGTTCGTTCGTTCGGGGTATTCCCGGATCCCCGTCATCGGCGAGAACGTCGACGACCTGCGCGGAGTGATGTATCTGAAGGACACCCTGCGCTACACGTGGCACAACTCCGAGAAGTCCGGCACCGCCGTCCACCAGCTCATGCGCGAACCCGTGTTCATCCCAGAGATGAAGCTCGTCGATGACACGCTCGCGGACATGCGCGCCACCGGGGTGCACATCGCGATCGTGTTCGACGAATATGGCGGCATCGCCGGGCTGGTGACGATCGAAGATATCCTGGAAGAACTCGTCGGTAACCTCACCGACGAGCACGACCCCACCGAACCGGACGTGGAACCCCTCCCCGGCGGGTTCAAGGTGCCGGCCCGCTATCCCTTGAGCGAACTCGGGGAACTGTTCGGGATGGACCTGGATGAGGAAGACGTCGACTCCACCGGCGGCCTCGTCGCCAAGGCGCTGGGCCACGTGCCCATCCTCGGTGCCGTTGCGCATTGGAACGGCCTGCGCCTCGAAGTGGTAGAAATGTTTGGGCGCAGGCGGCTACTGCACACGGTCGCCGTGACCAGGGATGAGGAAGAATGAGTTTTCGTTCGGGCTTCGCCGCGGTGGTCGGCCGCCCCAACGCCGGCAAATCCACGCTGATGAACGCCCTGGTCGGCGAGAAGGTCGCGATCACCTCCGGGCGCCCGCAAACCACCCGCCGCGCGATCCGCGGGATCGTCAACCGCGAGGACGGGCAGCTCATCATGGTCGACACCCCCGGATTGCACCGACCCCGCACGCTGCTGGGGGAGCGGCTCAACGCCGTCGTGATGGAAACCCTCGCAGATGTCGACGTCATCCTGTTCTGCCTGCCCGCCGATCAGAAGGTGGGCCCGGGCGACCGGTTCATCGCCGCGAAACTCGCCGGTGTGCGCGCCCCCGTCGTCGCCGTCGCGACCAAGAGTGACCTCGTGCGCCCCCACCGGATGGCCGAACACCTCCTCGACATCCAAACCCTCGGCGAGTGGGCCCACATCGTGCCCCTCTCCGCCGTCTCCGGAGACCAGCTCGACCTGCTCACCTCCCTCGTCATCGACGAACTCCCCGAGGGGCCGATGCTCTACCCCGAAGGGGATCTCACCGACGAACCCGACGACGTGCGCATCGCGGAGTTCGTGCGCGAAGCCGCCCTGGAAGGGGTGCGCGAGGAACTGCCGCACTCCATCGCGGCGCTCGACGACGAGATCGTCCCCCGCGAGGGCCGCACCGATGGGCTCCTCGACGTGCGGGTACACGTGTTCGTCGAGCGACCCTCCCAGAAGGCGATCATCATCGGCAAGGGCGGCTCCCGGCTCCGGAGCGTGGGGGCAGCGGCCCGCAAACAGATCCAGGAACTCCTCGGGGTGCCCGTCTACCTGGATCTGCACGTCAAGGTCGCGAAGGACTGGCAGAAGGACCCGAAGTTCCTGCAGCGTTTCGGGTTCTGACATGGGCGTCCGCCCCGCCAACCGGCGCCGCCTCATCCGCACCTGGCCACTCATCCTCGCCACCCTCGCCCTCACCGTACTCGTGGGCCTCATCGGCTCCATCGCCGGACCGAAATGGAACCCCACCCCCGTCTCCTCGGTGCCGCAGGTCGACTCGGCCGACGTCGCTATCACCCCCGCCGGGGCAGACGTTCCCGCCGAGGGGACCTACGAGGTGCAACGCACGGAGCTGCGCATCGACCTCGGCGAGGTGGAGGTGAGCGCGTGGCTCGTCGAACCCGTCGACGCCCCGCCCGGACCGGGCGTCGTGTTCATCCATGGGGCGGGGACGGTCGACCCGGACGCGTTCACGCAGCAGGTGACGGCGCTCGCCTCCGCAGGCATCCGCGCGATCGTGCCCGCCAAGCGGATGGATACGTATTCCACTCGCGAGCGCGACTATGGGGCGATGGCCGAGGACTACCTGCGTTCCTGGGAAGTGATGCGCGAATTGCCGGGAGTGGACCGGGAACGGGTGGGGTTCTACGGCGAGAGCGAAGGCGCGTGGATCGCCCCGATCGCCGCGGCGAGGCAGCCGGAGGTCGACTTCGTCATCCTCGCCTCCGCCCCCGTCGTCTCCCCGCGGGAACAAGCCGCTTACGCGACCGCCAATTACCTCTACAACACCAACGTCCCGCGCGGGATGTTCCGCGCGATCCCCCGCGCCCTGGGCGCGAAGATCCCCGGCGGCGGGTTCGAGTACGTGGATTTCGACGTCCGCCCCTTCCTCGAGGAACTCCACCAGCCGGTGCTCATGGCCTACGGGACCGCCGACGCCTCCATGCCCATCGTCCAGGGCGCCCAGATCGTGCGCGAGCACATGTGGGCCCACGGCAACGATGCCCTCACCGTTCGGTACTTCGAGGGCGCCGACCACGGCCTACATGTGAACGGAGACCTCGCCCCCGGGCTCACCCGCGCGCTGAGTGACTGGGTGTGGGGCCTGCCCGAGACCGCCCACCCCGCGGAACGCGTCGCGGGCGCCCAACCCACCCAACGGTTCCTCGCCGAACCCGTCCCCGAACCCCAGTGGTACGCCTCGGGCGACCTGCTCATCTACTCCGCCCTCGCCGTCGTGCTCCTCAGCCTCGCCGGGGTGGTCCTGTGCACGTGGGCGGCGATCCGCAAACGCGAATGGGGCGCCGTGCCCCGCTACGCGATCGCGACGGTGCTCGCCGCCTTCGCCGTCGTCGCGGTGTTCATCGGTTACGTCGGCCAAGTGGCGGACCTCGCCGTCAACTACCGACTCAACGACCCGCTCGTGCTCGGCGGGTGGGCGCTCGTGCACGTGACGGGGCTGTTCGCCGTCGTCGTCGCGGTGCTCTCCATCCGCCGTTCCTACCTCGCGCGTAAACGTGGGCAAACCCTCAGCCGTGCCACCCGGGCCGGCGCGTGGTCCTGCCATTTGGGAGCCCTCGCGATGCTCATCATCGCCGCGTATTGGGGAGTGTTCCCCGGGGCGGGGTGAATGCGCGCACCG
>CAMXUZ010000204.1 GCA_947251855.1 uncultured Ruaniaceae bacterium | reverse complement strand
CGCGCGAGGCGAAGGTCGCTTGGATGCACGAGCACCGGCACGCCATGGTCGCGGCGCAACCGGCGGGCCATCCCCACATGATCGAAGTGGGCGTGGGTGAGGAGCACCGCGGAGAGATCACTCGGGCCCGCCCCGAGCACGTCCAAGACGCTTACCAGCAGCGGCCACGTGCCGGGAAAACCTGCATCGATGAGGGTAAGGCCGTCGTCAGTTTCGAGAAGATAGCAATTGGTGTAGGCGACCCGCAGCTGGAAGATACCAGGGCGGACCTGGACTCCGCGCTTCTTTCCATCATTCATCCGGCCAGTGTGCGAGGGAGGGGAGAGGGGAGGAAGACGGTTGCGTTTCGCGGGGGCCCGGCCATAATGTCAACCCCGCGAACCGGAGCAGCGAAGCTCCTAGCGTGAGGCCATGGTTACCCAGCTTCCCCTCGACTCGACATTCAATTTCTGGCGCGAAGGCTATCTGTTCGGCCAGAACCGTTTCGAACGGTTTGGCACCGACGCCCTCCGCACCCGGCTGCTCGGCCGCCCGATCACCATCCTGCGCGGGGTCGAAGCGGCCCGATTCTTCTACGAAGGGGACCGCTTCACCCGCACCGGCGCCCTGCCCACCTCGGTGGTGCACTCCCTTCAGGACGAGGGCAGTGTGCAGACCCTCGACGCCGAGGACCACCGTCGCCGCAAGGAGCGCTTCACCTCCGTGCTCGATGAGCGCGGCAACGAGGGCCTCGTTGAAGCGTTCGATTCCCAGTGGCGAGGGGCGCAGCGCCGCTGGACGGGGAACACGATCGAGTTCCTGCCGGAGATCAACGCCGTGCTCCTCGATGCGGTGCTCGCGTGGCTGGGCATCGAAGAAACCCGCCAGACCCGCGCTCGCCTGACGAGGGAGGTCGCCGCGATGATCGACGGCGCCGGGTCGTTCGGGCCGCGGAACTGGTGGGGCCGCTACCTTCGCCAGTTCACTGAAGAATGGGCGGTGCGCGCGGTGCGGGAGGCCCGCGCGCACTCCAACCGTCTCGTTAACGCCCTCGTTCACGACCTCGACGACGACGTCGCCGCGGTCGAATTGCTCAACATCGTTCGCCCCGTCGTCGCCGTCGGCCGGTTCATGGCCTTCGCCGCTCTCGCGTTGCACGACGGCCCCGCGTGGCGCAGCCACCTGGCCCGGCAGCCCGGGCGGGCCCACGAGTTCGCGCAGGGGGTGCGCCGTCTCTCTCCGTTCTTCCCCGTCATCGCCGGGCTCACGCGAGAGGAGACGGAGTTCGACGGAATGTGCTTCTCCCGCGGTGACTGGGTCATGGTGGACCTCTTCGCCACGAACCACCACCCGCGCTACTGGCGGGACCCGTGGGTGTTCGATCCCAGCCGGTTCACGCGGGAGCCGGAGGAGCAGATCGTGGCCCAGGGGGCCGGGGAGATCGCCACGACCCACCGCTGCCCCGGTGAACCGGCAACCGTTGCCCTCCTAGTGCGCGCGGTGCAGCTGCTCGCGGGCGTGTACTGGTCGATGCCGGAACAGGCTCTGCACACGGGCCTCGACCGGTTCCCCGCCGCACCTGGGGGCCGGCTGCTCCTCTCCTTCTAACCGGGCGCCGCCTCACGCGGCGGCCGCGGATGTCTCCGGGCGCGCCTTCTTCCGATATTTCCCGACCAACGAGGACGTCGTCCAATTCGACCGGTTCGACGTATCGATGGTCGAGGCCCTCCGCGAGCAGCCCCCGCACCTGGGCGTGATGGACGCCGCCCGCAACGCGATCGAAGAAACCCTCGCGGCCGCCCCGCCCGGCGAACTCCGGGCCGAGCTGTTGCGGCACCGGCTCCTGCGCGAGGAGCCGGAGTTACGCGCGACGCTCGTCACGACCATCAGCAGCGGCGAGATGCCCGAACTGTTCACTCAGGCTCTCACTGAACGCCTCGGCGAACGAGCGGACGCGACGACCTCGCGCAAGTGATTTCACTCGACGATTAGCGGGCCTTGCACCTAGCACACGCGGCGCAGAGGCCGAAACCCCGTTCCCGATCCGCCGGGCATTGCCTATGGTCGGGAGTATGGCTGACGGTGAGAAGCGAGACGAAGAGCGGGAGCGCTACGAGCGCGGACTGCCCGATTACCACGACCCGACTTCGGGGTGGGGCGGGGCGGCGCCCGCGCGCAGCGCCCTCACGCTGCGGCTCGTGCTCGCCATTTTCGGGTTCGTGCTCGCGGTGGGCTTCACGATCTGGGCGCTCCTGATCGACGCGCCCACGCTGTACAAGATTCTGCCCGCCGTCGTCGCCGTCATCGCGGCGATCAATATCGCCGTCGTGGCTCGCCGCAAGGCGCGCGGAGAGCCCGGCTGACCTTGTGGTTACGCGGGCGCGTCTTCCCCGAGCAGCTGGCGCTGGAACCGGATCGGCGTGAACTTCTCCGGGCGGTGATTGTCGACGTCGCCCACCGGGGTCCACGCCCAGCCCACGTTCTGCCCGAGTTCCTCGAGGAGCTCGTAACGTGCGAACTGGAAATGCCACACATCGCCGTCCTGTGGGGGAAGGCTGCGCCCGTCGGCGAAGATCTCCAGTGAGGCCCACGGCACTTTGATCATCACGTCCCAGCCCTCATCCTCGTCCTCGTGGTTGTTCACGGTGCCGTGAACCGCGACCTCGGTCGTGAGGCGCGGCAAGTCCCAGTCGAGGAATGCCCAGCGCACCCCGCGTTCGTGGGTGCCCCACCAGAACGACCCCGAGCGGCGGTCGTTGTTGCCGCCGAAGGTCAGCGCGTTCGCGGCGATCGGGTCGAGTTCGGGGTGGCGGGTCAGGGTGCGCTCGAAGTTGTCCCGCCAGGCGAACAGCACCTCGTAGACGGTGTTGTTCGCGCTCACCTCCAACTCGTAGTACACGTCGCCGCCGTCGATGAACAACTCCACGTTGTTCTCGTTGAACAGCAACTCGTCCCGGTCGTACATCGTGCCGGCGAGGAAGGGCTCCTCGACCCAATACCGCACGAACAGGTGCTCCTCGGACCACAGGACGGCGGCCTGGGTGCGGTAGATAGCGCGTTTCCCATTGACGATATTGACGAACCGCGGGGAGCGTTCCACCGCGTTCCAGATCTCGGATTCAACGGTGAGCTCCTTCGCGTCCGTGGAAGGAATCATCCTCGCGCTATACATGAACCGGCCTTTCTGAAAAAACTAGGGGCAGGGGCCGATCCATTCTCCCATCAGCGTGCTCCTGCACGGTGCCTGCGCAGGAGGGCGGCGAGCCGAAACCCCTCGTCGATGAGCGTGCCCCACGTCAGGCCGACGATCGCCGAGGTTGCCGTGCCCGCGATCCAACCGAGCGCGCCCGGCCCGGGAACGGCGTGGATGAGCTGCTCGTGCAGTGCCCGGGGCGCGGTGAAACCGACCTCGGCGGAGTTCTCGATGAGGATCTGGCCCCCGATCCACAGCATCGCCACCACCCCGACCACGGTGATCACCCGGAACACCACCGGCATCGCGCGCACGAGGAGGGCGCCCAGGCGCTTGGCCGCTCGGGCGGGGCGGCGGATCAGCCAGCCACCGACGTCGTCCACCTTGATGAGCATCCCCACGACCCCGTACACGCCGAGGGTCATGATGATCGCCACGACGACGAGGATCGCGAGTTCCACGAGCCAACCGGTCGCGTCGATCGCGCCGAGGGAGATGAGCATGATCTCCGCGGAGAGCACGATGTCGGTGCGCAGGGCGGCGCGCACGATCTGATCCTCATCAGCGCTCGAACGTTGCGCGACGTCCCGGGGATCCGCACCCGGTTTGCCGCGCGAGGCGAGCCAGTGGCGGACCTTCTCCGCCCCCTCGAAGGCGAGGTAGGAACCGCCGGCGATGAGGAACCAGGGCAGCACCTGCGGTAGAAAGATGCTCAGCGGCAGGATCGCCGCGATGATCACCGATTTGTTCAGCAACGAACCGCGGGTGATTCGCCAGACGACGGGGAGCTCGCGTTTGGGCGTGATTCCGTGCACGTACTGCGGGGTGACGGCGGCGTCGTCGATCACCACGCCCGTCGCCTTGGCCGAGGCCTGGGAGGCGCCGGCGACGACGTCGTCGACCGAGGAGGCGGCCGCGCGCGCGAGCACGGCGATGTCATCAAGGAGGGCGAAGAAACTGCCGGCCACGTAGGCACCTCGGTTCAGAGCTAGTCTTCCGGGAACAAGTTTTCCAATTCTATGGACATCGCCGCGGCAATCACATCCCGCGCAATGCCGAGGTGGACCGGGGCTTCCGCGCGTTCGCTGATTCCACCCGCCGCGAGATCGTGCGCCGCATCCATGGCACGGAGGCGCCGACGCCACCGGCAACGCCGGTGAGCTGCTCGCGGAGGAATGGCAGCGGAGCAGACCCATGCCTGTTACCACCA
>CAMXUZ010000203.1 GCA_947251855.1 uncultured Ruaniaceae bacterium | reverse complement strand
TCGTGTCCGCCTTCGGGTGATTCGCCTTGAGTGCGGAGATGAGCGGCTCGAGGATGAGCGGCGTGGAATGGGCGCCGCGGGAGCCGAACCACAACAGCGCAGAACGCACCCGGGAACCGGGGACCACCGGATCCGCACCGTTCTGAACTGTCGGCTTCTCGCTCATCCTTCCATGATAGAACGCTTAGGGGCCTAGAACGTAAGGATGGAGTACGGGTCACGGTCCGCGAGCATCTGCCGGCCCCCGAGCGCCCCGAGCTCCATGAGGAACGCCATCCCGGAGACCTTCAGCCCCGCCTCTTCGAGCAGGGCGGCCGCCGCACCCGCCGTGCCACCGGTGGCGAGCACGTCGTCGAGGAGCAGCACCCGCTGCCCGGGGTGCACCACGGTCTTGGAGACTTCGACCTCGGCCGTCCCGTACTCGAGGTTGTAGGAGGCGGAGATCACCGGCGGGGGTAACTTGCCCGCCTTGCGTACCACGAGCGAACCCACTCCGAGGCTGACCGCCAGCGGCGCCGACAGCAGGAAGCCGCGGGCTTCCACACCCGCGACCATATCCACTTCACCCCGATAGCGCTCGGCCAGATGGTTGATGACGTCGGTGAACGTCTCGGCGTCGGCGAGCAGCGGAGTGATATCGCGGAAGAGGATCCCGGGGCTGGGGAAATCTGGGACGTCACGTATCCGCTCTCGAACTCGGTTGGAGAGGGAATGCGTCATTTCCGGCGCCCTTTCTTCCGTACCGGTTGAGCTGACTGCCCGCGGTGCTGCCCGGCGACGAGCCCGCCGACGACCGGCTGGGCGACCGTCACTTCCCCCTCGTCGTCGACCGTGGTGCGGCTGGCGATCACCTTCGCGGTGTGCTCCGCTATGGCAGGATCCCGCTCCCGCAACCACACCTCGATCGGGGTTGCGACGAAGATCGAGGAGAGAGTGGAGAAGATGAGTCCGATGAACAGCGCCAACGCGATATCTCGAAGCGTGCCCGCGCCCATGAGGAAGGAGCCGACGAACAGGATCGACCCCACCGGCAGGAGACCGACGACGGAGGTGTTGATCGAGCGCACCAGAGTCTGATTCACGGCGAGGTTGGCCGCCTCGGCGTAGGTGTACTTCGTCTGTTCGAGCACGCCTGCGGTGTTCTCTCGGACCTTATCGAACACGACGACCGTGTCATAGAGGGAGTACCCCATGATGGTGAGGAACCCGATGACGGTTGCGGGCGTCACCTCGAAACCCACTCCCGCGTACATCCCCACGGTGATGACGAGGTCGTGCAGAAGCGCGATGAGCGCCGCGATCGACATCTTCCAGTGTCGGAAGTAGCCCGCCATCACGATCGTGACGAGCGCGAGGAATATGACCAGACCCCGAAGGGCCTTTCCGGTGACGTCCTTGCCCCAGGCGGGGCCGACGAACGACGCGGTGACGTCGCTGACCGAGACGTCGTAGGCGTCGGCTAATGCTTCGGCGAGTTCCGTCGTCTCCTCGTCGCTGAGTTCCTCCGTCTGGACCCGGATCGTGTCATTACCGACCTGCGAGACGCGGGCGACGTGATCGGTTGCCACAGTCTCTACTGCCTCGTAGGCGAGGTTCTGGTCGACGCTGGCGACGTTGGCGACTTGGAACTCCGAGCCGCCGCGGAACTCGATGCCCGGATTGAGCCGGACGAATGTGAGCAGGAGGATCGACAGCACCACGAGCCCGCCGGCGAACGCGAACCAGCGTTTGCGATTGCCGACGATGTTGTAGGAACGCTTGCCGGTGTAGAGCTCGTTTCCGAACTGGGCAAAACTCGTCGCCATTAGTTGTCACCTTCCCCGGAGGAATTCGCCACCAGTTGTTCCCGCTGCGCGTCGCGTTTGCGTTCCGCGAGCGATTTCGGGGCGTGTTCACCTGGTGCGCGGAACGACCCGCGGCCCCTATAGGCCGATACGTTGGCTCCCAGGTGCTCGGGGTCGAGCCCGGAAAGTTTGTGGCCGCCGCCGTAGAATTTCGTGCGGATGAGGATCTGCATGATCGGATGGGTGAATCCGAACACCACGATGAGGTCAATGATCGTCGTGAGCCCGAGGGTGAATGCGAATCCGCGCACACCCCCGACCGCGAGGAAGTACAGCACCGTCGCCGCGAGCAGGTTGACCGCGTCGGAGGCGAGGATCGTTCGTCGGGCCCGTTCCCACCCGTACTCCACGGCCGAGGACAGGGTGCGCCCTTCGCGGACCTCATCCCTGATTCTTTCGAAGTAGACGATGAAGGAGTCCGCCGTGATCCCGATCGCGATGATCAGTCCCGCGACTCCCGGCAGGGAGAGCCGGTATCCCTGGATCCAGGAGAGCAACGCGATCACCCCGAAGGTGAGCGTGGCCGCCACGGTGAGTGACGTGACGGTGACGATCGCCAGCCCGCGGTACTGCCATACGGAGTATCCGACGACGAGGATGAGGCCGATGATCCCCGCGAGCAGCCCGCGCTGGAGCTGCTCGGAGCCCAGGGTCGCGGAGATCTGTTCCTCCGACTGCACTTCGAACGTGATCGGCAGGGCACCGAAACTGAGCTGCTGGGCCATGTTCGAGGCTTCTTCGCGAGTGAAGTTCCCGGTGATCTGGGCCTCGCCGTTGGGGATCGGACCATTGTCGATAGCGGGGGCGATCGTTACGAGCCCATCGAGCACCGCGGCGAAGCGGTTCGTCCCATCCGCTCGGTGCTCGTTGTACAAGCGCGTGGTCACGTCGCGGAACTTCTCGGTTCCGTCCTTGTTGAAGGTGATGCTGACGGAGTAGTCCCCGGTCGGGGCGCCGGCGGAGTTGACCGCCAACCCGGAGGTCGCGGTAGCGATATCCGTTCCGGGGATTTCCATCGGGCCGAGGATGTACTTGGAGGTGCCGTCCTTATCGCAGGCGACCAGGGGCGCATCGGGGTCGTCTCCTCCCCCGCCGATGAGGTTCGCCGAATCCGTGCAATCGAGCGTGTAGAAGTCGTACCAGACCTGTTCGGTGATCCAGGCCGGGTCGGAGCCGTTGGTCGGTTCGCTTTCCGGTTCGTCGGAGATCTCCCCGTCCCCGTCAAGGTCCGCGGCGCGGCGCGCGGCATCCTCGATGTCCTCGGGCGTCACCTCCGCCGGGGCGTCTTCGCCATCGGCTTCGCCTTCCTCGAGCTCCTCGGCTTGGCCTTCTGGGTCCGGCTCCGCTTCAGGATCCTCTCCCGCTTCTTCCTGCTGTTCCTCGAACTCAGCGAGGGCCTGCGGATCGATCGGGCCGGCTTCTCCCTGGAAGAGGAACGCGCGGAAGCGCATCTGCGCGCTCTGCCGGACGAGGTCGAGGGTTTCGCGGCTCGGCTCCCCGGGGAGCGCGACGACGATGTTCTGCCCACCCTGGGAAGTGATCTCCGCCTCGGACACGCCCGAGGCGTCCACGCGCTGGCGGATGATCTCGATCGCCTGTTGCACGTCCCCCTGGGTGATTTCCGATCCATCGGAGGTGTGCGGGGTGAGGATGATCTGGGTGCCTCCCTCGAGGTCGAGGGCAAGATTGGGCATCCAGGAAGCGTTGGACGACTGCGTCCCTGCGAAGACGGTGCCGAAGATCGCCGCGAGGAGAACACCGAGGGCGATGAGTCGGGGCCGGGCGCGCCCGGGGGTCTTCTTGCGCTCCGATTGCAAATGGGCAGGATCAGATTGTCGTCGTGAAACTTCCACGCCAGGACCTTTCAGGCTAGATCAGCGGTCGGTCTCATCCGAGGCATCGTCATCGCCGTCGGCGGACTCGGCGATCTCCGCGTCGGCTTCCAGTTCGGGATCCTCCACGATCCCCTGAACTGCCTGGGGCACCGCAGAGACGACGACGCCGGGGGCAAGTTCGATGAAGACCTCCCGCTCCCCGATCGTGACGATGTTGCCGAGCAGGCCCGCATACAGCTGCACGCGCTGCCCCGGACGCAACCGGCTCCGGAACTCCTGAGCCTGCTTCTGACGGCGCCGGTTCGACCACATCATGAAACCGATGAACAGCGCACCGATGACGAGGAGGGGAAGGAAGCCGAACCCTCCCTGCGGTTGCGCTGGCTCGGCGTCGCTGAGGATTGAGCCGGCGGCGGCAAGAACATCTACACCCATGGGGTTAACTCCATCACAAGAACACAGGGACTGCCCGAGTCTACGCCAGATCCGCCCGTGGATCCCACTCCGTCCCGCCGCGGTAGCGGGTGGAATTGCTCACGTTTGACCTTTCAGGTGAACAGCGTGCCGGACTGCTCCGGCGGCGTGCGGCCGAGATGCGTGTAGGCGGTGGGCGTGGCCACCCGGCCGCGAGCCGTGCGCGCCATGAGGCCCTCCCGGACGAGGAAGGGCTCCGCGACCGCTCCGACGGTTGCGGGTTCCTCCCCGACCGCCACCGCGAGCGTGCGCAGGCCTAGGGGTCCGCCGCCGAACCGGTCGATGAGGGCGGTCAACACCCCGCGGTCGAGCCGGTCGAGGCCGCGCTCGTCCACCTCGAACACCTCGAGGGCGGATTTGGCGGCATGGAGGTCGAGTTCGCCGCTGCCGCGCACTTGCGCCCAGTCTTGAACGCGGCGCAGGAGGCGGTTCGCGATCCGCGGGGTACCGCGCGAACGCTTGGAGATCTCCACCGCTGCTGCCCCCTCGAGCTCCACACCGAGCAAGCCAGCTGACCGCACGAGCACCTTCTCGAGGTCCTCCTCGGAGTAGAAATCCAGGTGGGCGGTGAACCCGAATCGGTCGCGCAACGGGGCGGGTAACAGACCCGCCCGGGTCGTCGCGCCCACGACCGTGAAGTGCGGCAAGGAGAGCGGGATCGCGGTCGCGCCGGGGCCCTTTCCGACGACGATATCGACCCGGAAGTCTTCCATCGCCAGGTAGAGCATCTCCTCCGCGGGCCGGGCTAGGCGGTGGATCTCGTCGATGAACAGCACGTCGCCCTCCTCGATCGCGGAGAGGATGGCGGCGAGGTCACCCGCGTGGGTGATAGCGGGCCCGGAGGTGAGCCGCAAGGAGCCGCCCACCTCTGCGGCGATGATCATCGAAAGGGTGGTCTTGCCGAGTCCGGGAGGGCCGGCGAGGAGCACATGGTCGGGCGTTCGTCCCCGCCCCACCGCGGCATGCAGAACCAACCCGAGCTGGTCGCGCACGACGGGTTGGCCGATGAACTCCGCTAGCCGCCGGGGTCGAAGCGCGGATTCCGCTGCGCGTTCTAGTTCGTCGGCCTCCGCCGTCATGAGGTCATCTTCATCCACGGTTCTTGCCACCCAACTCTACGAGCACCGCCCGGAGCAACGGGGCGGATTCCGTTGGCGCCTGCGGTGCGGCGAGCACGGCGTCAAGCGCGCCTTCGGCTGCTTTGAGGTTCCACCCTAACCCGACGAGGGCGTCGAGCACGTCGCCGCGCGCAGCGCTCGGCGTGGGCGCCGTAGATTCCGGCTCGGGTGTGGGCGCGCCGAGTTTTCCGCCGAGCTCCAGGGCGAGGCGTTTGGCGCTCTTGGGCCCCACGCCCGGCACGCGCTGCAAGGTTTTAAGAT
>CAMXUZ010000202.1 GCA_947251855.1 uncultured Ruaniaceae bacterium | reverse complement strand
CAAGGTCGACAGGTGCCGGCGGACCGCCGCGGCGGTGAGGGCGAGTTGTTCTGCGAGGTCGGCGGCGGTGATGGGACCCAACTCAACGATGTGGCTCAGCACTCGCATACGGGTGCCTGCCTCGGTGTCGTCGAATTCTAGAGTGGAGGGTTCCTGGGTCATTTAGCCACCTCCGTTCCCTCTCATCGACGCCGCGCCCAATGCGCTACAGGAATTAACTAACATTCTTGTTGCTCTAATCAGTATCCGCAAGGAAGGTGAGCCTTACCTCAGTCTCAGCGCCCTCGGCGTTTGTCGCGGATTTGTGCCGCCGCCACCGGGCCTGTGATTCGCCTTACCTTTCGCTCACCGCTCCTTGGCCGACCACGTAGAGTTGCGGGCGTGCACTCCTCTTCAAGTGTTGAACTCACCGATGTCCGCCGGCGGTTCGGTCACACCCAGGCACTCGCAGGGGTCGACTTCTCGGCTCGATCCGGGCAGGTCACCGCGGTTCTCGGCCCCAATGGTGCAGGTAAGACGACGATGCTGGAGATCTGTGAGGGGCTCCAGCGCGCAGATTCGGGAACGGTGCGGGTGCTCGGTCTTGACCCGATCCGCGATGCGTCCAGGCTCCGGCCTCGGGTCGGGGTGATGATTCAAGACGGCGGATTACCCGCCGCCGCCCGGGCGGGGGAACTGCTCCGCCACGTCTCCCGGATGTACGCCCGGCCGGAGAACGTCGCGGAACTCAGCGAGCGACTGCAGCTCACGTCGTTCGCGAAGACCCAAGTGCGTCACTTGTCGGGCGGGATGCGCCAACGCCTCGCGATGGGGATCGCGCTCGTGGGCCGCCCTGATGTGGTGTTCCTCGACGAACCCTCCGCTGGCCTGGACCCGGCCGCGCGCCGCGACGTATGGCAGATCATTGACGACGTTCGCGCCCGTGGGACGACGATCATCCTCACCTCGCATCTGATGGATGAGGTGGAACACCTCGCCGACGAGGTCTACATCATGGATTCAGGCCGGATCCTCGCCCACGGCACCGTCGCGGACCTCGTCAGCCTCGAAGCCGCGCCCACCGCGGCCACGACCTCGGTGAAAGTATCAGGAACGTTGGGTAACGCAGATTTCCTCGAACTCCAGGACTGGGCGGGACGCCGCGGGCTCACGGTCTCCCGCCGCTCACTGGAGGACGTCTTCCTCGACCTCACGGGAAGGACACTGCAGTGACCCCTCACCAACTCCCCGCCCCGCCCTCGCGGCGCATCTTCTCGCACGCGGGCTACGAGTTGCGCGTGACGCTGCGCAACGGTGAACAGCTGCTCCTCAGCCTGATTCTGCCCTCGATGATCCTCGTCTTCCTCTCGACCTCGACCCTCATCACTGTTGACGCCGCCGACCGGGTGCAGGTCATCACCCCCGGGGTGTTCACCCTCGCGGTCATGTCAAGTGCTTTCACGGGGCAGGCCATCGCCACCGGATTTGAGCGTCGCGCTGGTGCGCTGCGCATGTTTGCCACCACTCCCCTCGGTCGAGGCGGCCTTCTCGGTGGGAAAGTTCTCGGGGTCGTGGGGATGCAAGTGGTGCAGGTGATCGTGCTGGGCGCGATCGCCATTGCACTGGGCTGGGAACCGGCCCCTCTGGGGATTTTCATCACCGCGGGTCTCATGCTCCTGGGCACGGGCGCGTTCACCGCCCTCGGGCTCCTGCTCGCCGGGACGCTTCGGGCCGAGGCGGTCCTCGCCGCGGCGAACATTCTGTGGGTGCTTCTCATGGTTGGGGGCGGCTCCATCCTGCCCGGGCCCGCATGGACCTCCTGGCTCCCCTCGGGGGCGCTCGGGGACGCGCTGCGCCAAGCCCTCACGGCCGGAACGGTCGACGGGGTGGCGATCGTGGTGCTCACGGGCTGGATGGTCACGCTTTCGGGCCTGACGATGCGGTTTTTCCGCTGGGCGTAAGGGTGCTTACCCCTCCGAGAACATGAGATGATTGAACCGTGAGTTCCTCCAAAATCACGTCGGTAGCGATCACTACGAACCTCGTTCTTCAAATCCTCATCATCGTTACCGGTGGCGCCGTCCGGTTGACCGCCTCTGGGCTGGGATGCTCCACATGGCCGCTGTGTGAGCCGGGCAGCTTCACGCCCGTGCGCCACGAGGCCTTTTCGATCCACCCGTATATCGAATTCAGCAACAGGGTCTTGTCTGCGGTCGTCGTACTCGTCGCTATCGCGGTGTTCTTCCTCGTCTGGCGCCAACGCGAGACCCGCTCCCGGGGATTCCGTTGGCTCGCAGCCGCCCCGGCGATCGGAGTGCTCGCACAGGCCGGGGTGGGCGGGATCACGGTGCTCACCGCGCTGCACCCGGCGATCGTCGGTTCCCACTTCCTGTTCTCCGCTGCCCTGGTCTGGACCTCGACCTGGTTATGGGTGAGGTGGCGCTCCGGGGATGGCGAGGTGATCAAGCTCGCGACCCCGCCGCTGCTGTCGCTTTCGGTGGCGCTGGGAGTGTTGGCGGCGGTCACCGTCACGCTCGGAATGGTCGTCACCGGCTCGGGCCCGCATTCCGGCGATAAGGAAGCGGGCTACCGGTTCGCCGTCGACCCGCTCTGGATCACTCGCGCCCACGCGACCGCGATGTGGGTGTTCCTCGCGGCATTCGCCGTGTACCTGTTCGTCGTATACACCCGGGCGAAGACGGACATCCGGTACCGCCCGGCCGCCCGCGGCGCCCTGCTCGTGCTCGTTATTCTCGCGATGCAGGCCGGGCTCGGGTATTGGCAGTACTTCACGGGTCTGCCCGAAGGTGTCGTCCTCGCCCACCTACTCGGATCGGCGTTATTCATCCTCGCCGTCACCTACGCGCTCCTGCAACTGCGCCCGCGAGTGCCCTCTGTCAGCTCCCCGCGCCCTGCCCTCGAGCCACTTTACGGTCGAATTCAGCATCAGCCGGGCGCAGATTAGCCCACTTCTGCTCGCGAGCCGCGTGGGCAGCAAGGATTCCTAGAGCGGCGGGCGAGTTGTGCAGGTCGCCGGCGAACACCCGCTGGACGGCCTCGCCCAACGGGACCCAGACCGGCACGAGATCAGCCTCTTCGGCCTCGCGGACGTGCCGCTGCTCAAGTGGAACCGAGCGGAGGTTGCGGGCGAGATAGATCCGGATGAATTCATCCGAACCGCCCGGTGAGGTGTAGATGTCGACGAGGGTGTGCCACGTCTGTGCTTCGAGGTCCGCCTCTTCCGCGAACTCCCGCCGGGCCGCAGTGAGCCACGGCTCACCCGGGATATCGAGCAAACCGGCGGGAAGTTCCCACAGGTAGCTCTGCACCGGGTGTCGGTACTGGCGCAACAACAGCACTTCACCGGCCTCGTTCAAGGCGAGGATGGCCACCGCGCCGGTGTGTTCCATGAATTCGCGGGTGACGACGCCGCTGTCGCCGAGGTCGACGTCATCGGAGCGGATGTTCCACACCCGCCCCTCGTAGACCCGCTCGCTGCGGGGGATGGGAAGGCGGGCAAGCTCGTCGCGGAGCCTGGGTAGCGTCATCGGTTCCGCACCGGAACTTCGACGAGCCGGGTGGCCCGCTGGCTTTCCAGCGCGGCACCGATGAGCCCGACGAACAACGGATGGGGCCGGGTGGGGCGGGACTTGTACTCGGGGTGTGCCTGGGTGCCGACGAAGAAGGGGTGGGTCTCCTCGTCGAGTTCGACGAACTCGACGAGCTCCCCGTCCGGGGAGGTCCCGGAGATCTTCATCCCCGCTTCCTCCAGCCGGTCCCGGTAGTCGTTGTTGATCTCGTACCAGTGGCGGTGGCGTTCGCTCACCGATCCCGTCGCGTATGCCCGGCCGACAATGGTTTCCGGCACGAGGGTGGCCTCGTAGGCACCGAGTCGCATCGCGTTGCGAGGTGCGCCATCTTCGGTCGGGATCGCCACGACTGGCTCGTCGGTGGCGGGGGCGAACTCGGTTGAGGCGGCGGCGGGGATGCCAACGCTGTTACGCGCGAACTCCACGACCATCGATTGCATCCCTAGGCAGATCCCCAGCGCGGGGATCTTGTTCTCGCGGGCGAAGCGAATCACGCCGAGTAGACCGTCGATGCCGTGGATCCCGAATCCACCGGGGATGAGGATCCCGTCGACGCCCGCGAGTGCCTTCTTCGCCCCGTCCAGGCTTGCGCAGCTATCGGCGGGAACCCATCGGGTGTTCACCTTCGCATCGTGGGCGAAGCCCCCGGCGCGGAGCGCCTCGGACACCGATAGGTACGCATCGGGCAGGTCGACGAACTTGCCGACGAGCGCGATCTCCACCTCGTCGGCCGGGTTCTCCACCCGGTCGAGAACGGTATTCCACGTCGTCCAATTGACGTCCCGGAACGGCAGGTCCAGGCGGCGGATCGCGTAGGCATCGAGCCCTTCGGTGTGCAGCACTTTGGGGATCTGATAGATGGAAGGGGCATCCACGCAGGGGATGACGGCGTCGTAGTCGACGTCGCACATATTCGCGATCTTGCGATTGAGCGATTCGGGAAGCTCCCGGTCGGCGCGGAGAACGATCGCGTCGGGTTGGATACCGATGCTGCGCAGGGTGGCAACGGAGTGTTGGGTGGGTTTGGTCTTCAGTTCACCCGACGGACCGAGGTAGGGAACGAGCGAGACGTGGACGAAGAACACGTTCTCACGCCCGAGGTCCTGGCGGACCTGCCGGGCGGCTTCGAGGAAGGGCTGGGACTCGATGTCCCCGACCGTGCCGCCGATTTCGGTGATGATGACGTCTGGCGGGTCCTCCACGTGCGCCTGAGCGCGCATGCGCGATTTGATCTCGTCAGTGATGTGCGGGATCACCTGCACGGTGATCCCCTTGTAATCGCCGCGCCGCTCCTTGGCGATGACGGTCGAGTAGATCACTCCGGTGGTGACGTTGGCGTCCGCAGACAGGTTGGTATCGAGGAAGCGTTCGTAGTGGCCGATGTCGAGGTCGGTCTCCGCGCCGTCGTCGGTGACGAACACCTCCCCATGTTGGAACGGGTTCATCGTGCCCGGATCGACGTTGATGTACGGATCGAGCTTCTGCATCGTCACCCGCAGGCCGCGTGCGCCGAGCAGCTGCCCGAGGCTGGACGCCGTGAGTCCTTTACCCAGGGAGGAGGCCACTCCCCCGGTGACGAAGATGTGCCGCGGAACGTTGTGCCCATCAGGGCGAGAAGAGATCACCACGGACTTTTACTTTATCAGCCCGCCCCTGATTCTTATAGCCCTACTGCTGAGTTTCTCCCCACCACGCCTTGTGCCGATAGCCTAGTAAGGTGCGGATTCTTCAAATTCTTGGGACCTCCACCGGCGGGGTGGGAACCCACGTCCGAGCGTTAGCGCGAGATCTCGCCAAAACTCACACGGTAGCGGTTCTCGCCCCAGCCTCGACCCTCAGCCATTTCGACCTCGACCAGGTACCGAACGTCACAGCTATTGCGTGCGCGATGAGCACCCAACTGCACCCCCGTGACGTGACCTCGATCCGGGAACTGCGGCGCCGCATCCACCACTTCGCCCCTGACATCATCCATGCGCACGGCTTCCGTGCGGGTTTGCTCTCCCTCCTCGCCGCGCGCCGCTCCCCCGTTCCGGTGGTCGTGAGCTGGCACAACCAGGCGAGCGGCCGCGGGATCAAACAGAGACTGGAACATGCGGTGGAGTCGTTCATCGCCCGCCGGGCCGACCTGACGCTGGGCGCGAGTGAGGATTTGGCTGAGCGCGCCCGCGCTGTGGGCGGGACGCGAGTGGATTTCGCCCCTGTCGCCGCCCCCGCACCGGCGGCGGTGACGCCGGCGGAGAGCGAGGGGTTGCGCCGGGAATTGTTGGACGGGTTCCCCGGCAATGCGATGCTCGCCCTCATGGTGGGGCGGGTCGCGCCGCAGAAGAACTATGAGCTGCTTATCGACGTCGCCGAACGGCTCACCGATCTACCTCTCCATATTGTCATCGCGGGGGCGGCCGATGCCGGCGTACAGACCGAACTCACCGACCGGCTTGCACGTACCGACCTCGGTGCGGCTCGGGTGAGCTTCCTCGGACCGCGCAGCGATGTCAGCGCCCTGATGAGCGCCGCGGATTGTTACCTCCTCACGAGCCACTGGGAAGCCCGGGCGCTCGTCGTGCAGGAGGCGCTCGCCGCTGGGCTCCCGATCATTGCGAGCAAAGTCGGGGGGATTCCGGAACTCGTCGCGGGCGCCGGTATCCTCGTGGATCCCGCCTCCCCGGCCGCAGCTGACGAGTTCGCGAGCGCTATCCGCGAGCTCAGTGACCCCGCGGCCCGGCGTGAGTGGAGCGCCCGCGCGCGGGCGCGCGCTGCAGAGCTTCCTGATGAGGAAGCGGTGGCCCGAAACCTCGAACGGCACTACACCGAACTACTCTCCTCCTGAGTCCCCTCCTAGGAAACGCCGTCCCCTCCCCGGGGCAACCCGGTAGGTTGATCTCCATGCCCCTCCCCGTGCCGCAGCTGCTCCCCATACCCGGCGGTTCCGTTACGGTGCGCGATGCACGCGCCGGCACGTCACGAGTCGCGTGGCTCCAGAGCTTCAAGATCGCTGCGGTGCAGGTGACGTGGGAGCTGTATTCGAAGGTTCTCGGCGTTCCCGTTCCGAATGGGGATGACGGTCACGCTCCGGCGCATTCGGTCTCCTGGTGGGCGGCGGTGCGCTGCTGCAATCTCCTCTCCCGAGCGGAAGGTCTGACCCCTGCGTATCGCCTGGACGACTCCGGGGTCTCCTGGGACGTGAGCGCGGACGGGTACCGCCTACCTAGCGAGGCGGAGTGGGAGTTCGCCTGCCGCGCCGGAACGGCAGGCCCGCGATACGGGCCCTTGGCAGACGTCGCGTGGACGGACGAGGACGCGGTGGACCGCGCCCAGCAGGTGGGTCTCAAGCAGCCCAACCCTTTCGGAGTCTTCGACATGCTGGGCAACGTGTGGGAATGGTGCTGGGACTATGCCGATCCGGCGCGTTACGCCGACTACCGGGTCCTTCGCGGAGGCGGCTGGGCGGACAAACATTGGAGCGTTCGCGCATCCGTGCGCCGTGGCAGCATGCCCGAAACGAGCCTTGACGATGTCGGGTTCCGGTTGTGCCAAGGGCCCGTCGGGGCGCCAGGCGCGCACGCGGGGCAGGGCTGGTCGCAACGGGCCGATGACCAGCGCGCACACCTCGGCGGCTTGCTTCCGCCCGGCTGGACTCCCCTGCGAAGGTGAGGGGCGCGCGGCGTGCCTACTCCTCGACGTTACTGATCGGTGCCGCGTGACGGCGGTTGAGCGCACGCAGTAGCGAGCGGTCGAAGGCGACCGTCGGCACCGCGACGATGGTCACCGCTACGATCCCGCCGAGTAGCGCCGCCGCGATCGTCGCGACGGGACCGGGCGACGCGCCGAGGATGAGGCTCACGCACCACCGTCCGGCCACCGCTCCTGCGATCGAGCCGCCGGCCGCGATCGTCGCGGTGAGGAGGGTCTGCGTCATCAGGCGCCGGTGGGTGATCAGGCGGCTGATCGCCCACAGCATGCCCCAGGCCGCGATCGTCATTCCGATGATGTGGCCGATGCCCAGGCCGACGAGCGCCGTCGTCTGATATTCCTCCCGCGAGGCACCCTCCCCCGGATAGAGCAGGTTGACCGCGACGAGGGCGACCGCGACGAGGCTGAGCCACCCGGCGGCGGTGGCGATGACGGCCGGGCGTTGACGCCCGGCCGAGTAGAGCACCCGCGAGCCGTGAAAGATGAGCGAGAACCCGATGAGACCGGGGGCCATCCACGTCAGGCCGTCGGCGAGCCCGGGCATGGGATCGCGAATCTCGAACAGTCGCTGGACCGACGGCGCGACCGCGGCGACGGAGGCGACCGCCATGAGCGAGGCGACGAGCACGACCCGGGTGGATTCGTCCACGGTTCGTTCGAACACGATCCCTCGGCGAGTGTCAGCGAGTTCCGCGATCCGGGGGAAGAACACGGTTGCGATAGGCACGACGAGGACGGCGTAGGGCAGCATGTACACCGCTTGGGCGTATTGGAACACGTTGATCGTGCCGTCCACCCCGTAGCCGCGGGAGATCCACACGATCGCGAGCACCGAGATCTGTTGAGCGAGGAGGGAGCCGATACCCGCGAGCGCGAGCGATCGTGCCCGGACCGCGACCCCTTCGGGAAACCGGAGGCGGGGCCGGAGCCGTACCCCGCTGCGGCGCACGGGGATGAGCAACGGCAGGCTGAGCGCGGCGACGCCTGCGGTCGTTCCCCACGCGAGCCACGCGAGGGAGGCGTCGGAGGGCTGCTCGGGGGAATCCTGCAGCCCGTCGGCGAGCAGCCCGAACACGAAGTAGCTCACGATGACGACGACCGTCGAGGCGATCGGGGCCAGCACGGGCGCGAGGAAACGTTTTTGGGCTTGCAGCACTCCGGTGAGCACCACCCCGATCCCGTACAACACGACCTGGGGGGAGAACACGATGAGGAACATCGTTGCGAGGTCGACCTGGGTCTGCGCGTCGGAGCCCACCGAGACGGGGAACAGCAGCGCGATCGGCCGTGCGAAGATCGCAAGCAGCGCGCCCACCGGGATGAGGATGATGATCGTCCAGGTGAGGAGCGCAGAGGCGATGTCGTTGACGTCATCGCGCAGTTTCTTCGCCAGCGGCGCCGCGAGGAGGGGCACGACCGCCCCGGCAAGGGCTCCACCAGCAACCACCTCATACAGGACGTTGGGGATGGTGTTCGCGGAGGCGTAGGCGTTCGCGGTCGCCGAAGAGCCGAGCGCCCAGGCCTGCACGAGCCAGCGGCCGAAGCCCATCATCCGGGAGACGACGGTGAGGATGGCGATCATTCCCGCCGCGCCTGCAACCCCGGCGAGAACTCGTTTGTTCATCACGGTTTGCGGCCCCAGGCGTCCAGCCGCGCAAGGGCGGGACGGCTCTCGATCACCTTGGAGAAGCTCACCTTTTCCGAGGCGAGGATCAGCCCGGTCACGGCGGCGAGCGCACCGGCGCGAGTGCGCCCGCGCGGGTG
>CAMXUZ010000201.1 GCA_947251855.1 uncultured Ruaniaceae bacterium | reverse complement strand
CGGGGCAGCGCCCGCGGTGTGGAGATCACCGGGCGCGCACCGGCTGCCAGGGCGGCGGCGAGCACTCGGAACGACTCCCGGGGCTGCGCGCTCTCGCACAGGCGGATCGTCACGTCGGTGGGGCGGTAACGCAGGAGGTTTCGTTCCACTTCCAGCCCCGAGGCGTCCCGGGCGAGCCCGAACTCCTCCTGCCAGGCTCGGGCGTCGGTGCCGAGCGCTGCGCGCAACCAATCAAGGTCCGCGCCGGCGACGCCGGACTCTTCTGCCGCACTAAGCAGTTCCGCGGCGTGGGGGCGCAGTTCGCCGTCAGTCTCCCTGCGGGGGGCGGCGTCGGTGAAGGTTCCCAGGCCGAACAGGTAACTGGGTCCGCCCGCTTTTGTGCCGGGCCCGATCGCAGACTTCTTCCAGCCCCCGAACGACTGCCGGCGCACGATCGCACCGGTGATCCCTCGGTTCACGTAGAGGTTGCCCGCCTGCACCGAGTTGAGCCACTCGCGTACCTCTGCGGCGTCGAGGGAATGGATACCACTGGTGAGGCCGTAGTCGACCTCGTTGACGTACTCGAGGGCCTCGGCCAACGTTTCTGCGGTCATGATCCCGAGGATGGGGCCGAAATACTCCACGTGGTGGTACTCCGAGCCGCGTCGGACGCCGTCGCGGACCCCCGGTGCCCACAGTTTCACCCCGCCGGCAGCGTCTCGGGCGAGGGGATGATCCGTTTCGATGGGGCGGGGCCGGATGAGCCAGGACTCCCCCGGGCCCAGCGTCGTGAGTCCGCGCAGAAGCTTGCCCGAGGGCGCAGCGATGACCGGCCCCATCTGGGCGGTGAGATCCTCCGGTGTGCCCACCTTCAGGGAGGTCACCGCGTCGAGGAGCTGGCTGCGGAACCGCTTGGAGCGGGCGACGGAGCCGACGAGGATGACGAGGGAGGCAGCCGAGCACTTCTGGCCTGCGTGACCGAAGGCGGAGGCGGCAACGTCCTTCGCCGCGAGGTCGAGGTCGGCGTTCGGGGTGACGATGATGGCGTTCTTGCCGGAAGTTTCAGCGAAGATCGGCAGATCTGGGCGCAGGGAACGAAACAGCGCAGCGGTGTCGTACGCGCCGGTGAGGATCACCTGGTCGACCCGGGAGTCGGCGATGAGTTCCGAAGCGGCTTCATCGCTGGGGAATTGGACGTATTGCAGCACGTCCCGCGGCACTCCTGCCTCCCACAATGCCTCCGCGATGATCGCCCCGGTCCGGGCGGCCGCGGGGGCAGGTTTGAAGATCACGGCTGAACCCGCCGCGAGGGCGGCGAGCACCCCGCCGGCGGGGATGGCGGCCGGAAAGTTCCACGGCGGAATGACGGCGGTGAGGGCGCGTGGGGAGAACTCGGCGCCGTCGATCGTCGTCATCTCGGTAGCGAGGGAGGCATAGTAGTGGGCAAAGTCGATCGCCTCGCTCACCTCGGGATCGCTCTGGTCAAGGGTCTTGCCGCACTCCGCGCCCATCACCTCAAGGAGGTCCGCGCGCCGGTGCTCGAGCATCTCCCCGGCGCGGTGGATGATTCCGGCCCGTTCGGCAACGGGCCGTTCCTGCCACGTGATCGCGGCGCTGCGCCCCCGGTCGAGTACCGCGCTCAGCGCGGAGGAATCGGGCAGCGTATGGCTGCGGACGAGATCGAGGCCGAGGTCGGAATCGATCATCCGCTCGGCGATCTCCCGGCCCCACTCGCGGTTCCCGGCGAGGTTGGGGTCGGTGTTCGGCCGGTTCGAGAAGCCCGCCGCGGCGATCTCGTGTGCGCGCGGTGCCACGGCGTTCGCGTCGGTGCGGCGGCGGTCCTGGCCCCGGGAGGGCGGGGGGACCCGATAGTTCTCAGGCCGACCATCGCCAGTGATCTCCGCCAATCGTGACAGGGAACCAAGGAAACGCTCCTTCTCCCGTTCGAACAACGTCTCGTCGTCGGCAAGATCGAAGACGGCGGACATGAAGTTCTCCTGGCTCGCGCCTTCCTCCAGGCGCCGGATGAGGTAGGCGATCGCGACGTCGAACTCGCCGGGATGGACGACCGGTGTGTAGAGCAGCAGCGAGCCCACGTCCCGTTTCACCGCCTCGGCCTGCCCGGTCGCCATGCCGAGCAGCATCTCCACGTCCATCTCCTCCTCGACCCCTCGTGCCCGGGCGAGCAGCCAGGCGAGGGCGAGGTCGAACAGGTTGTGCCCTGCCACGCCGATGCGAACGTTCTTCACGCGCTCGGGGGTGAGGGCGTAGTCGAGCACCGCTTTGTAGGAGGTATCGGAACCTTGCTTGGAATCCCACGTCGCTAGCGGCCAGCCGTGGATTCGAGCGTCGACGATCTCCATCGGCAGGTTTGCCCCTTTGACGACCCGGACCTTGATGGGCGCCCCACCCCGTGCGACGCGGTCGGCTGCCCACGCTTGTAGGTCCATCATGACTCCCAGCGCGTCGGGAAGATAGGCCTGCAGCACGATCCCGGCCTCGAGGTCGTGGAACTCGGGGCGCTGGAGAACCCGCTTGAAGACGGCGACGGTGAGGTCGAGGTCGGGGTATTCCTCCATGTCGAGGTTAATGAACTTGCGCGGAGATGCGGCGCGGGCCTTGGCGAACAGGGGCACGAGCCGATCTTCCATGTGAGCCACCGCCTCGTCGAAGGCCCAATGGTTGTGCGGTGCGACCGTGGAGGAGACCTTGATCGAGACGTAGTCGACGTCGTCGCGCTCGAGGAGTCGGTGGGTGCCGGCGAGGCGCCGCTCGGCCTCGGTCTCCCCGAGGATGTATTCGCCGAGCAGGTTCAGGTTCAAGCGCACGTCATCGGTCTTGATCTTCTCGATCGCTTTGCCGAGTCTCGCGTCGGTGGCGTCGATGATGAGGTGGGAGACCATCTGGCGCAGCGCTTTTCGCGCGATGGGAACGACCACTCCGGGCGCGAGGCGTGAGGCCGCGCCGCCCAGGGAGACGAGCGAGCGGAGCCAGCCGAGGAACTGTGGAGTGATAGCGCCGAGTTCCCGAAGCTTCTTGGCCGCCGCCCGGTGGTCTTCGGGGCGGACCACTTCATCGACGAAGCGGACGGTGAACTCCAGGCCGTGGGGGTCCTGGAGAACGCCGGCGAGTCGAGCGGCCGCGGGATCAACGGGATAGTTCTTCGCTTCGGTGAGCCAGCGGCGCACGAGGGCGACCGCCTCCTCGGCGAGATCCTGCGGGCGAACGTCGGTACTCATCCTTCACCTCTCCGGCGCGGGAACGGACCGCGCTGTGGCCAGGCTACAAGTGGGGAGGGCACCCAGAAGCCAAGAAACAGTTACTCTTAGTGGAGGTCATCAATTAGGAACGCTTAATGGTGGAGGCGGAGAGTGCTGGATGTGAAGCGGCTCCGGCTGCTGTGGGAATTGCGGGCGCGGGGCACGATCGCCGCCGTCGCCCGCGCCTTGAACTACACGCCCTCGGCGGTCTCCCAGCAGCTCACCCTGCTCGAACGCGAGGCGGGAGTACCGTTGCTGCGCAAGGCCGGCAGGAGCGTGGAGCTCACCGCGGCCGGCGAGGCGCTGGTAGCGGAGACCGGCCGGTTGCTCGGCGCCTTGGAACAGGCGGAGGCGGCGGTCGCCCGGTCGCAGACGACGATTTCCGGCGATCTGCGGGTCGCGGTGTTTCAAACGGCCGTGCTCACCCTCATGCCGGGGGCGCTGCGGAACCTGCGGATGGCCTACCCGCACCTGCGCGTCGAAGTCGTGCAATATGAGCCCGAGCTAGGGCTGTACGAAACGTGGGCGCGCGGCTTCGACCTCGTCGTCGCCGAGCAATACCCCGGCCACGCTGCGGCGCACTTTGAGGGGCTGGACCGCCGCGGGCTGCTCAACGACCCGATCCAGTTGGCCGTACCGCCGGCCTCGGCGGCGGACGGAGCATTTGCCCGGGTGCACACGATTGACGAGACCGCCTCGTTGCCGTGGGTGATGGAACCTCACCCCGCCGCCTCTCGCCACTGGGCGGAACAGGCGTGCCGGAGCGCCGGCTTCGAGCCCGACGTCCGCTACGAGACCGCCGATCTCCAGGCCCACATCCGGTTGATCGAATCGGGGAATGCCGTTGCTCTTCTGCCGGGGCTCGTGCACGGGCGGGAGCAGCCGCGCGTGCGGCTCATCGACCTTCCCGGATCGCCGCGGCGAACGATCTTTACCGCCGCACGCACGACCGCCAGCGCCCATCCGCCCCTCGCCGCCGTGCGCGATGCGCTCACCCGAGAAGCACGGAGAGTCGTTGCCCCTGCAAATAGAACTCAGGCGGGGGAGTGAGCAGGGCGCCCTGTGCGATACTAGGACGTTGCGATTCGTCACCGATGGAAGGGGACCCATGCCCTCTGCTTACCCACCACCAGAAGGAAACGACCCTTCGTATCAACCCGGCCCGCAACCATATCCTGAACAGTACGGTTCGGTCCCCGGCGGGCCGCAACCGCAACCCGCACCCCCGACCCGCGGTCGGAAGGGCCCGCTCGCGATGCTCATCGCCGGGCTCGCATGCGGAGTCGTCTCAGTGATCCTCATCCTCATCGGGGCGGGCGTTGGTGTCGGTGGCGCGGTGGCCGCGGGTCAAGAGCAAGTCCTGCTCGAACCCGGAACCCCGCACACGCTCGACGTCGAGGCGGACATGGAGTACGGGATCTACCTCGACGGTCCCTCCGAGGTCCGGTGCTACGCGGAGAACCAACATGACGAACCGGTAGAAATTGAGGCCCCGGGCGCGAACGTAACGGTGAACAACCGCAATCGGGTCTTGGTGATCACCACCGGACCCGGCGACACTGAGCTGAACCTCGTTTGTGAAACCGACACCGGCGGCGACTTCTTCTTCGGAGAAAACTTCGGTGACAAGCTCGGTGGGATGGTCATCCCGATAGCCATCGGCGCGATCGTGGGGTTCTTCGCATTCCCGCTCACGATCGGCGGAATCATATGGCTCGTGGTGCGCAACCGGGAGATCAAACGCGCCCGCGAAGGGGCCTACCCCGCGGGATAGCCCGTCCGGGGAGAAAATAGCTGGGCAGGCCCGGAACGCGCTGTTACCGTGACGCCCATGGGCACTCTCATCACCGCGCTCGCAGCCGCGCGCACACTCACCTACCGCGACCGCGCATAGCGGCGCGCTAGGAGGCCTGGGCTCGCACTCAACCGTCGGCCCAGGTGATGTTCGCGCGCCAGGAACAAGTCATTTCCCTTCGACTTGGAGCGCACTATGCCCCCCACTTTCCCGGGTGGACCACACGAACGTGGCGAGAATCTGCTCACCCACCGCCCCACCCTCACGCACCTCGGTGCCCTCGCCGCCCGCACCACCGGTTCGATCCTCGAGATCGGCACCGGAACCGGGCTGCTCACCCGCCGGCTCGCGGAACTGGGCCGACCCTTGACGACGATCGATATAGACCCCGGCAACGTCCGCCGCGCCCGCCGCCGCCTGCCCCACGTGGAGGTGCTCTGCGCCGACGTGCTGGAGTACCGCCTCGCCGCGGACACGATCATCGGGAACCTGCCGTTCCACCTCACCACGCCGATCCTGCGCCGGTTGCTTCGCGAACCGGCCTGGGGGGAGGCGATCCTTCTCATCCAGTGGGAAGTAGCCCGCAAACGGGCGGGCGTGGGAGGCGGAACGATGATGACGGGGCAAGCCGCGCCGTGGTTCACGTTCGTGCTGCACGGGCGGGTTCCGGCGCACCACTTTTCGCCGGTACCGTCAGTAGACGCCGGGATCCTCGGCATCAGACGGCGGACCGAACCGCTCATCCCCCATACCCATCGGGCGGGTTATGAACGGTTCGTCCGGGCGGTATTCACTTCCCGGGGCCGAACCTTCCCACAACTCCTTGGCAGCGTCACTCGGTTGCCGCCCCGCGCGGCGAAGAGACTCGTGGCGAGCGCGGGGATCCGCTTCACACACCGCCCACGAGATCTCACGCCGGAGCAGTGGTGCCGGTTATGGAGGGCAACGAGGGCGGCGGCCGATAAAGTATCAACGTGAACGCAGAAGGCAGTGACCGCAGGACCATCCCGCAGCGGCAGACCCGGTGGGCGAGGCGCGCGGCAGACCTCCTATACCGGGCGAGGATCCGCCCCAACCACGTCTCCGTCGCGTCCGCCATCATCGCGATCATCGGAAGCATCACACTCGTTCTCAGCGGCGCGGCCCTCGGGGCGACCCGCCCCGTGCTGCTGATCGTGACCGCCCTGACCATCCCGCTGCGGCTACTGTTCAACATGCTCGATGGGATGCTCGCGGTAGAAAAAGGGTTGCACCAGCCCACTGGGGACCTGTTCAACGAGATACCCGATCGGCTCGCCGACCTCGCACTCCTCGCCGCTGCCGGCTACGCCACCGCGGGGCTGGTGATCACCGAACGGGGCACCGATCTCGGGGTGCTGCTCGGATGGCTCGCCGCCTGCAGCGCCCTCGGCACGGCGTACGTGCGCACCCTCGGCGCCGCTCAAGGGGTCGGCAACCACTTCGACGGACCCACCGCGAAACCCGCGCGGATGTGGATCCTGTTCCTCGCCTGTATCGGCGCGATCTTCGAACCGGGGAGCCAACGCGGAATCGCGTTCGTTATCGCGCTCACCATCATTGCGCTCGGATCGCTCGCGACGATCCTCGCCCGGCTGAAGCGGATCACACGCGCCCTACGCTCCTCCGGGCCGGACGAGCGATGATGACCAGCACCGTCGGGCTCCTCGACGCCACCGCCTTGCGGCTGCTTGGCGGAGTCGGGGTGGTCCTCATCCTCGCCACCGTGATCGCGTGGCTACTCAGTTGGCGGCTCCGCGCGCCGAAACATGAGGAGCTACTGACGAACCTGCGCCAACGCATCTACGCGTGGTGGATCATGATCGCCGTCCTCTTCGGCTCGCTCGCACTCGGAGAGCTGGCTGCGATCCTGCTGTTCGCCGTCCTCTCGTTGCTCGCCCTTCGAGAGTTTCTCACCCTCGCGCCCATGCCGAGCAGGCGCGTGCTGACGGCGGTGGTGATCGGCGCCGCCGTGATCCACTATGCCCTCCTCACGAAACACTGGTACGGGTTCTACTCGGTGTTCATCCCGGTCTACGTGTTCTTGTTCCTCCCCGCCGCTGCCGCCCTCACCGGGCGCACCACCGGCTTCCTCACTCGCACCGCGATCGCCCAGTGGGCGCTCATGGTCTGCGTGTTCGCGCTCAGTTTCAACCCTGCCTTGCTCCACCTTCCCGTCGCGATCGAACAGGGCCGCGAGGCAGCCGACGGGGCACCACTCGGCGCCGGGGGAGCAGCGGGCGGGAAACTATTGCTATTCCTCGTCATCGTCGTGCAAGGCTCCGACGTGCTGCAGTACATCTGGGGAAAGCTATTCGGCCGCCACCCGATCGCACCTTCGGTGAGCCCGAACAAGACCTGGGAAGGTTTCATCGGCGGCGTGCTCACCGCTACCGTGCTCGGCAGCGGGCTCGCCTGGCTCACCCCGTTCGCCCCATGGCAGGCGGGGGTGATGGCCTTCATCTCGTGCGTGCTCGGCTTCGCCGGGGGCCTGGTGATGAGCTCCATCAAACGCGACCGTGACATCAAGGACTTCGGCGCTCTGATACCCGGGCACGGGGGAGTGATGGATCGCCTCGACTCCCTCACCTTCGCAGCGCCGGTCTTCTTTCACCTCGTGCGCTACTTCTTCACCTGAACCGCCGCGCGGGAGAAAGCGAGGCATTGGCCCATAGCCGCCAGTGCATTCGCGCCCGCAATAGCCACCCACAAGCCGCTCATCCCAGACGCCATCGAAGCGGGCAGGCTCACGAGCGCAAGCGCCCCGTAGACGAGGGAGAAGATCGTGAAGCTCACCGAGGAGCGTTTCAGCGCGGTGAGGCCGAACCCAAACACGGCCTGGGCGCCGTCGAGAACGATTGAGACCGCGACGATGGGCATGATCCGCGTGAGGATCGCGAGCACGGACGGGTCCCGGCTGAACATCCCAGCGATGGGCCGGCCGGCGCAGATGAGCACTGCTGCGAAAAGAACCAGCGCGACGGTCGTGATGCCGAGCGCCGCTCGCATCCCCGCGCGCTGGGTCGTGGCCGTCGCGTCCGGGGTGCTGAGCAGGGGAATGAGCGCCTGGCCGACCGCGACGGCGACGGCGAAGGTGAT
>CAMXUZ010000200.1 GCA_947251855.1 uncultured Ruaniaceae bacterium | reverse complement strand
CGCGCCTGCCTGCGCGCCCGCGACGAATGCGGGCCGGTCTCGGCGGAGGTCCTGCGCTACCTCAACCGGCTCTCCGACCTGCTGTTCGTGCTCGCCCGGCAGGCCGCCGGGGAAGCCGAAGAACCCGCGAGCCACGATTAGGGGGCGCATGTGGAGCGATGAACGGCGGGCGCCCTTCCGGCGTCGGTACTTGAGCTTGGGAACGGGCGAGATCGCTGCGGCGGCGGCCTTCGTCAGTGTTGCCGTATTGGCGATCCAGCCGTTGCTTAAGAGCCGGGGAGAACACCTCGCGTTGTGGGCGGGGCTCCTCCCGCTACTCATCGTTCTCGTGCAGGCCGGGATCTACTGGTTGCTCGCACGCTCGTGGGTCGGCGGTGGCCGGATGCCTCGCGGGATCGCCGCCGTATACCGCGCGTTGGGCATCCTCGACGCCGTCCTTCTCGGGGTAGGCCTCCTCGCGCTCATCTGGGTCGCGCCGTTGCGTCCGGGGGTCCTCGTGCTGGGTGGGGCCGTGTGGCTCTTCGCCGCCGCCGAATACGTCAACTATTTCCACGTGCGCCTCGCCTACCCGTGGCCAAGGTGGTTCCGACGCGTCCGCAGGTGGCGCGCGCCCCGGCTCCTCCTCGACATCCGCGAGGCGGAAACCAGTAGGTTCGCCTGAGGTCGATAGCACGGACGGTAGTGGAAGGTTCGCCTTTCCACACGACGCGACTATCCACAGATTTTTGTGTTGCTCCGGGGCTGCCGGTGGGATGTCGGCGCCGAGCATTAGCATGAGGGAAGGCCGCAAAGGGGGCAGGTCGCGGTGCTTGCGCCGGAGGCGGGCGCCGCCTAGAATCCTAGATGTAGTAGTTCCATGCATGTGATTTCCCAACATGTTGTGGTTTCGGGCCGAATCCCAGGCATATTTCGCATCGGAACTGCGTTATACATCTAGGGACGTAGCGCCCTGACCCACAAAGCTACCCAGGAGAACGAACATGACGGAGACGACGCCGAAGCATTCGGAAGCCCACAAGAGCAAGCGGCTCACGATCGAGCGGATCTACACCACCCCCGGCGTGCACCCCTATGACGAGGTGGCGTGGGAGAAGCGTGATGTGGAACAGCAGAACTGGAAGACCGGCGAGGTGATCTTCTCCCAGCAGGGCGTGGAGTTCCCGGATTTCTGGTCCGCCAACGCGTCTACGATCGTCACCACGAAGTACTTCCGCGGCGCCGTCGGTACCCCGCAACGTGAGCACAGCCTCAAGCAGCTCATCGACCGGGTAGTCCTCACCTACACCAAGGCCGGCAAGGAGCACGGCTACTTCAACACCGATGACGACGCCGAAATCTTCGAGCACGAGCTCACCTATGCGCTCCTGCACCAGATCTTCGCGTTCAACTCCCCCGTATGGTTCAACGTCGGCACCTCCTCACCCCAGCAGGTCTCCGCGTGCTTCATCCTGTCGGTAGACGACTCGATGGATTCGATCCTCAACTGGTACAAGGAGGAGGGCCTGATCTTCAAGGGCGGGTCCGGTGCTGGGCTCAACCTGTCGAGGATCCGCTCCTCGAAGGAGCTGCTCTCCTCCGGCGGCACCGCCTCCGGGCCGGTCTCCTTCATGCGCGGCGCCGACGCCTCCGCCGGCACGATCAAATCCGGCGGAGCCACCCGCCGGGCGGCGAAGATGGTCGTGCTCGACGTCGACCATCCGGATATCGAGGAGTTCATCGAGACCAAGGCCCGCGAGGAAGACAAGATCCGCGCGCTGCGGGAGGCGGGCTTCGACGTCGACCTCGGCGGCAAAGACATCGTCTCCGTGCAGTACCAGAACGCGAACAACTCCGTGCGGGTCTCCGACGAGTTCATGCGTGCGGTGGAGGCCGGCGAGGAATTCGGGCTGCGCTCGCGCACCGACGGCAGCGTCGTCGACACCGTCGACGCCCGCGCGCTCTTCGACAAGATCGCCCAGGCCTCCTGGGAATGCGCCGACCCCGGCGTGCAATACGACAGCACGATCAACGACTGGCACACCACCCCCGAACACGGGCGCATCACCGCCTCCAACCCGTGCTCGGAGTACATGTCGCTCGACAACTCCTCCTGTAACCTCGCCTCGCTGAACCTGCTGAAGTTCCTCGGCGAGGACGGCACGTTCGACATCGAACGCTACGAGCAGATCGTCGAACTCGTCATCACCGCGATGGACATCTCCATCTGCTTCGCCGACTTCCCCACCGAGGCGATCGGGCAGACCACCCGCGACTTCCGCCAGCTCGGCATCGGCTACGCCAACCTCGGCGCGCTGCTCATGGCCACCGGCCACGGATACGATTCCGACGGCGGGCGCGCGCTGGCCGCCTCCCTCACCTCCCTCATGACGGGGGCGGCGTACAAGCGCTCCGCTGAACTTGCCGCCGTCGTCGGCCCCTACGCCGGATATGCCCGCAACGCCGAGGCGCACAAGCGGGTGATGCGCAAGCACCAGGCCGCGAACGATGACTTGCGCACCATCGGCACGATGGATGCCCAGATCCACTCGGCAGCGACGAAGGCATGGGACGAGGTCATCAAGATCGGCGAAGCGAACGGGTACCGCAACGCCCAAGCCTCGCTGCTCGCTCCCACCGGCACGATCGGGTTCATGATGGACTGCGACACCACCGGGATCGAACCGGACTTCTCGCTGGTGAAGTTCAAGAAGCTCGTCGGCGGCGGGTCCATGGAGATCGTCAACCAGACGATCCCGCGGGCGCTGAAGGTGCTCGGGTACGCTGACGAAACCATCGAAGCGATCGTGGAATACATCGCCGAACAGGGCCACGTCATCAACGCGCCAGGCCTCAAGCCCGAACACTACGAGGTCTTCGAAACGGCCGTCGGCGTCGGCGCGATCAAGCCGATGGGCCATGTGCACATGATGGCCGCGGTGCAGCCGTTCCTGTCCGGTGCGATCTCCAAGCCGGTCAACCTGCCTGAAGAGGCGACGGTGGAAGACATCGCCGACCTGCACATGCAGGGGTGGAAGCTCGGCCTGAAGGCGATCGCGATCTACCGCGACAACTGCAAGGTCGGTCAGCCGCTTTCCTCCGGCAAGTCGAAGAAGGCCGAGGAGCCCGCCCCCGCCGCGTCCGTGACTACAGAGGATGAGCACCGCGCGGTCCGTCGCCGCCTGCCCAGGCGCCGGGACTCCCAGACCACTTCGTTCTCCGTGGGCGGGGCCGAGGGGTATCTCACCGCCTCCGCCTACGAGACCGGGGAACTCGGGGAGATCTTCCTGCGCTTCGGTAAGCAGGGCTCCACCCTCGGCGGGGTGATGGACGCGTTCTCCATCGCCGTGTCGATCGGGCTGCAATACGGAGTGCCGCTGGAGACCTTCGTGGAGAAGTTCACCAACCTCCGCTTCGAACCGGCCGGGATGACCGATGACCCGGACCAGCGGATGGCCTCCTCGATCATGGACTACGTGTTCCGCCGCCTCGCGATGGACTACCTCGACTTCGAGACCCGCTCGGCGATGGGGATCCACACGAACGCCGAACGCGCTCGCGAGCTCGAAACCGGCTCCTACGCACCGGTCGAGGAAGCCCCGGGACCGGAGGCGCCCGCTGCGCCCACGGACGGGGCGGCCGACCGCACCGACACGGGTGCGCACAGCGTCGCCGGTGGCGCGGCGAGTGAAGGTATTACCGAAGCGGGAGTTTCCTACAACGGTGGCTCGCTGAAGTCAGAAGAGAGCGCGTCCGTGAGCTCCTCGGCGGACCTCATGGCGAAGTTCCAAGGACGCGTCGCCGACGCCCCGCTGTGCATGACCTGCGGTGCGCGGATGCGCCCCTCGGGTTCCTGCCACGTCTGCGAAGGCTGCGGCACCACCTCCGGCTGTAGCTAGGCCCCTGCCCCCGGCTGGCCCTGGTGGGCCCCGGCGGGTATTTGCCCCGGCCCCTAGGCACCTTCCCCTCCGGAAGGCCTGGGGGCCGCTTTCGTTGCGCGGACGCCTCGCGCTGGGCCGCCAATCACCACACACCTAAAATCCCGCCGGTCAACGAGCCTCTTGCCCGTCGAAAATGACATTGTGGTTGCTCGAGAACGAGGTTGCGGTTGATTTTCTCGGAAGAATCAACCCTAATCTCGTTCTCGGCCGCGGCCCGCGGGTCCTGCCACCCCGCGGACGCCCTCAGCGCCGCAGCGGTTGTTCAGGGGGGCGGCTTCAGCGCGAGCCTCAGCGGCGGAAACCGTTCGAGGTGCCCGGGTCAGCAGGGAAGAACGCGTTGAGGTCGGAATAGGCGATCTTCCCCTCGAGGTGCGTGTACCTACCCTCGGCCATCACGTCGGCCCCCCCGCGCTGGGGGGGGACCGGCGCCGGGGGCGCCGGGGGGGGGCCCCGGGCGGGGCGGGGGGCGGC
>CAMXUZ010000199.1 GCA_947251855.1 uncultured Ruaniaceae bacterium | reverse complement strand
CAACTCCATCGGCATCTCCATCATCTCCACGGTCGTCGCCGTCCTCCTCTCGATGTTCTGCGCCTACGCGATCGCCCGGCTCGATTTCAAGGGCAAGAAGCTCATCCTCACCACCGCGCTGTCGGTCTCGGTGTTCCCGGTCATCTCGATCGTCACCCCGTTGTTCAACGTGTGGCGCATGATCGGCCTGTACGACACTTGGGCCGGGCTCATCATCCCCTACCTCTCCCTCACCCTGCCGATCTCGATCTGGACCCTCACGGCGTTCTTCCGGCAGATCCCGTGGGAACTCGAACAGGCGGCCCAGGTGGCCGGCGCGACGCCGTTCCAGGCCTTCCGCAAAGCGATCGTGCCGCTCGCCGCGCCCGGGGTGTTCACGACGGCGATCATCGCCTTCTTCATCGCATGGAACGATTTCGTCTACGGCATCTCGCTCACCTCCACTACCGCCGCCCGGCCCGTACCCGCCGCGCTGTCATTCTTCACCGGAGCCTCCCAGTTCGAGGAACCTACGGGGGCGATCTCCGCTGCCGCGATCGTCGTCACCATTCCGATCGTCATCGTCGTCCTCATCTTCCAACGCCGCATCGTCTCGGGCCTCACCCAAGGTGCGGTCAAGGGCTAAGGAGTAAGAAGTGTCCTCAATCAGCCTCCAAGGCATCGTCAAGACATATCCCGATGGGTACACCGCCGTCAAAGGAGTCGATCTGGAGATCGACGATGGCGAGTTCGTCATCCTCGTGGGCCCCTCCGGCTGCGGGAAGTCCACGATCCTGCGGATGATCGTCGGCCTGGAGGACATCAGCGACGGCACGTTGCAGATCGACGGGGACACCGTCAACGACCTCGCCCCACGCGATCGCAACCTCGCCATGGTGTTCCAGAACTACGCCCTGTACCCCCACCTGACCGTGTTCGAGAACATCGCCTTCCCACTTCGGCTGAACAAGGGGGAGCACGATGAGGAGGACGTCAAGAAGCGGGTTCACGACGCCTCCTCCTTGTTGGAACTCGATGAGCACCTCGACCGCAAACCCGGCAACCTCTCCGGCGGGCAGCGCCAGCGCGCCGCGATGGGCCGGGCCATCGTGCGCCACGCACGGGCCTTCCTCTTCGACGAACCGCTTTCGAACCTGGACGCAAAACTACGTGGGCAGATGCGCACCAAGATCGCCCGGCTCCAGCGTCGGCTCGGCACGACGACCGTGTACGTCACCCACGATCAAACCGAAGCGATGACCCTCGGTGACCGGGTTGCCGTGCTCCGCAAGGGAGAGCTGCAGCAGGTCGCGAGCCCGCGCGGGTTGTACGACGAACCGGTCAATCTCTTCGTCGCCGGTTTCATCGGATCGCCCCCGATGAACTTCCTCCCCGGTGAGATCTCTGAGGGCGTGCTGCACCTGCCGATCGTTGACGTCCCCCTCGACGAAGGGCTGACGGCAGCCGTCGGGGATCGTAACCTCGTGATCGTCGGGCTCCGGCCTGATGCGTTCCACGAACGCGAAACGTCGACCGAAACCGAGGGCGGGATCGAATTCACCGCCGATATCGACGTCACCGAATGGCTCGGAGAGGCGCTGTATGCCTACGTTCCCTTCGACACCCACGACGGCGTGCGCGAAAAACTCGACGAACTCGAACGTGACCTGGAAGGGGAGGGGATGCGCGCCCAGCTCGTCGTCACCCTCGACTCCCTCTCCAAGGTGATCCCCGGGGATTCCGCGGAGTTGTGGTTCGATCCGGCGAGCATGCACATCTTCGACCCCGAGACTGGTGAGAACCTCACTCGCGACGAAGGGAAAGCACAAGAGATCGAGGAAGAATCTCGGCAACTGCGGCAACGCGCGCTGGAACGGGCGCAGAGGAAAGTCAACGAAGCGCCGCAGGAGCAAGCCTAGGAGAGCTGTCCCCGGGGTTGGCGCCGGCGCGAGCAGAATTGCCGTGCCAATCACACGGTGCCTGCGCTACGTTGATGACCTCAACCCGGGTCGATGCGTTCCTCATCGAGGCAGACCACGCGCCGGGGGGCGGCGACCACGTGGATGCGCCTCCCGTGCAGCGACCGCGTGCCACAGCCCGCAGTCCGACGCAGGAGCCAGGGCAAGAGACCCGCCTCGGCGGCAGTGTCGGCTTGGCGCATGCGTTCATTCCAACTGCATCCCGTGCTTTCGGATCGGAAAGCTCATGGTCGGCGTGAGGGAACAGCTCCGCCGGGACCTGCGGCGCGCGATGAAAGAGCGGAACCACCTCGCCGTCCGAGCGATCCGCTCCCTCCTCGCGGCGATCGACAACGCCGAAGCCGTGCCGATCCAGCACACCTTCGAGACGGGGGCGCACGTCGCCGGCGCGGCGATGGGGCAGGGGCGGGAGACCGGCCTCGCCGGAAGCTCACGGGCCCCGACCTGACGCAGATTCTTGAGCGCGAAGCCCGGGAACTGGAAGTCCTATCCGCCTACCTACACCGCTAGCGCGCGCAGGAGCCGGGCGACGTCGGATTGGGAACAGATCCCGAGCGGAGTCTGGTGGTTCTTGCCGTGCTCGGTGAGCACGATCGCCGCGGGAGCATTGCGCCCCTCCTGGCCGGCGAAGATGCGGACCGCTTCGGCGGCCTGCAGGTTCCGGGGCCGAAGGACGAGTTCGTCGCAGTCCTCGGCGAATCGGTGGATCTCCGTGAGCCCCACGTGTTCGATCGCGGCTCCCGTGCCCGTGATGTACTCCCCGGCGAGCCAGCGGGTGACGGTGTTCGTCGTGACGAGGTGGAGGGCCCCGTCCTCGTCTTGGACCGGCACCTGCGAGTACTCCTTCTCTCGGACGATCTGTAAGAACTCCCCGAGGTCATCACTCGAGCGGAGCACGGTGGGTTTGCGCAGCGCGAGTACCTGCCTCACCAGCGGTGGGTCGAGGATGATCTGGACCTGCTTCTCCAACCATTCCACGGCGGACTCCCGGGGGTCGGCGATGACCTCGTCGTCGATGTCGCGCGGGTTGTGCACGATCGCGTTGCGCAGGTCCGCGAAACTCCGCAACCGATCGACCTGGCGCTCGGTCAACTCCGGGGAACGCTCGAGCAACATCGGAAACGACAGGTGCTTGGGGTCGGTTTCCCGCCGCTCGACCCGGCCCCGCAGCTCCTGTTCGATCTGGTTGAACGCCTGCAAGAACCTCGTTGCCCGATCCACCATCCGCCTACTGTATCGCGCTACGGAGTTTCGGTGGCGACCCCTTTCTTGCGTTGCCACAAGTCCTTGTACGCCACGCCCAGGGAGAGGAGGATGATCGTGAACACGCCCGCGAAACCGGTGAGGAACGCGCTTGTCCAGTCGCTGCGGGCGAGCACCGCGAACGCGAGCGCGGTGATGAGGGCGATCCCCACGGAGGTGCCGATCCGCTGCCCCGTCTGCATGATCCCGCCGGAGGAACCCGCGTACTGAAGCGGCACATCGGCGAGGGTGAGGGCCTGGTTCGGGCTGATCACCGTGCCCTGCCCGATCCCGATGAACGTGAGGGTGAGCAGCAGCCACCATTCGCTCACGTGGCCACCGGAGCGCAACCACACCACGAGTGCGCTCGAGGCGATCCCCAGCAGCGCCGAATACATTCCGCCGATGACGACGATTCGGCCGAAGGTGGGAACGTTACGCCCGCCCCAAAGTGCGGCGAAGGTGGAGGCGACGGCGCTGGGGAGCCCGACGAGCCCGGAGGCGAGCGCGGTATGCCCGAGCCCGTCCTGCATGTACATCGCGACGAGCACCCAGATACTCGTCATCCCCATGAAGTACAACGTGATGAGCAACGCGCCATTGGCGAAACTCGGGGTGCGGAAGATCGCGAGATCGACCATGGGGGAGCGGCCCCGGCGCTTCTGCCGTTGCTCCCACCACAGCCATAGCCCCACGAGACCGATCCCGGCGGGAATGGTGAGCCACACACCGGAGTGTGCGCTGCTCTCCATGAAGGGAAGCAGCAGGGCCAACACGGCGAGGCCGAGCAGGATCGCACCGATCGGATCGAGATCCTTGCTCTGGGCCGGGATGGAGGGGTCGAGGTCCCGGTTCTTGTTGAGCATCGGCTTCGGGAACCACAGGAAGGCGAGTGCGATCGTCGCGATCCCCACCGGTACGTTGACGAGGAATGTCCAGCGCCATCCATCAGCGGTGCCGAACGCGTCGATGATGAACCCGCCCAGCACGGGACCGATCGCGACCGAAACACCGACGGCCGCGCCGAAGATCCCGAAGGCGCGCGCTCGCTCGGCTCCACGGAAATACTGTTGGATCGCTCCCACCCCCTGGGGGTTGAGGAGCCCGGAGCCGATGCCTTGAACAGCGCGGGAGATGTTGAGCGTGAGCGCGTCCTGGGCGAACCCGCTCGCGATCGAGGCGATCGTAAAAATCGACACCCCGGCGATGAACAGCGGGCCCCGCCCGTAGACATCGCCCGCCCGACCGGCTGCGACGAGCCCGATCCCGAAGGTGAGGGCGTAACCGGAGAGGACCCATTGCAGTTGCGATTCCGTCGCATCCAGCCCCGCTTGAATGGAGGGCAACGCGACGTTGACGATACTCACCCCGATGAGGGACATGAATAAGGCCGCCGTCAGGACCGCGAGAATTCGCCAACGCCGAGGATCGGGAACATACGTGGAATCGGGCGTCGACACTCAATACAGCGTAGGCAACCCGATGCGTATTTGCTAGCTACTCATTTTCCGCGGGGCCGGGGATGTGAATGTTGAAACTCGCATCCGAGCCATCAACCTCCGTCACGGTGATCTCCACGGGGTGCACCTCATCCCCGTCGTGGAGTTCGCATTCGATCTCGGCATCCACCTCCGCGGGGAGGTCGGTGGGACAGGTCACCTCCGGTCGCATCCCGAACTGTTGTTCCACCTGATCCTCAACCTGCTCGGCCACATCCGCGGCAGGAACGTGCGCAGAGTTCGCGGAGAATGTACACGAACCGAGCGCGCCAGCGGCGGCGAGCCCGACCCCGGCTTTGAGAATCCTTTGCATTGTCCTTCCGATCTTGAGGAACTCTCTACACTACTAGAAGACCAATCAGTGAAAGGAATCCATGTCTCCCCTCGACTTCGGCCCGCTCATCTTCGGAGGCAACGTATTCGGATGGACCGCCGATGCCGACACCTCTTTCGACCTTCTCGACCGGTTCACGGCCGCAGGTGGGTTCGCGATCGACACCGCGGATTCCTATTCCGCCTGGCATCCGGGAAATACCGGCGGGGAATCGGAGGAGATCATCGGTGAGTGGCTGCGGCGCCGCGGCAAGCGAGACCACCTCGTCATCGCCACCAAGGTGTGCTCCCACCCGCAGCGCCCCGGGCTCGCACCCGAGAACATCCGCGCGGCGATCGACGACTCCCTGCGGCGCCTCGGCACCGACTACGTCGACCTGTATTTCGCTCACCGGGATGATCCCGACGTGGGGCAGGCGGAGTACCTGGGCGCTTTCGAGGAGCTCGTGCAGGCGGGCAAGATCCGCGAGATCGGGGCCTCGATGTTCACCCCCGAACGCATCCGTTCGGCCTCGGTGGTCGCGCGTTCGGAGTTCTCCCGAGGTTTCACCATCTCCCAGGATCGTTACTCCCTCGTCGAGCGCGGGCTAGAAACTGAGGTGCTCCCCACCCTCGCCGAGCTCGGTATCGTCGAGCAGCCCTTCGCGGCCCTCGCCGCGGGCTTCCTCACCGGCAAGTACCGCGCGGATCACGCGGCGGGGGCGGGTGATTCCCCGCGAGCGGGTGGGGCGAGGAAATACCTCGAGGACCCGCGCAACCTGGAACTCCTCGCAGTGCTCGACGACGTCGCCGCCGGGCACGGCGTGCAACCGGGGTCGGTGGCGATCGCCTGGCTGCGCGGTCAGGAGAACACGACCGCCCCGCTCGCCTCGGTGCGCAGCGCGGAACAACTCCC
>CAMXUZ010000198.1 GCA_947251855.1 uncultured Ruaniaceae bacterium | reverse complement strand
CCACAGCCACCGCTCCGATGGTGGTCACTCCGTCACCGGCGCTCCCGAACTCCTGATCCCCAGGCGGGGATAGCGGCATCGCCGTCGTCGTCGTCGTAAAAATCTTCGTCCCGGCGGTGCACCGCGCGGCGGTCCCGTGTCCTACGAACGTGTGATTTCTCGTCGTTCTCGTCCCATCCCCACCGTCGGTGGCGTGAACTGAAAGATGCTGCCACGCGGATGCCCCGGCGCGCGCCACGACCCACAAGCGAGGAGTGAGCACGTGGATGAGCCTCTCGTCGTGCCCGGTCACCCGGTCGACAATCCGCCGACCGACGACTTCTGGCCGCACCTCTCGCCCGGTCTCACACCCGCGTTCACCCCGGATGACGGTCCCGTCACCGGCCCGGTCCGCATCATCAACGCGCAATGGTTCTCGCAGAGTGCCACACCGACCCGGTTCGGCGACCTGCCACCGATCACTGATGCGCTGATCGCGCTCACCGACACCCGCCTGGTCATCCTGGGCCAACCCGGCGTCAACACACCACCCGACCGTCGCCTCATCAGCCAATTCCGGCACGTGTGGTGCTCCGCTGTGACCTGGGATTTCGCGTCCAGGAACGGTCCCGGGATCGTCGGTCTGCAGGGGATGTCAGGGCCCGACGGGCAGATCGTCCAGCGGGGTCTCCAACTCACGATGCCGCCGGCGTTCGATTCGCGCGGGTTCGTCCAGGACCTCCTGCAGCGGATCGCGCGGAACTACCTGCGGCTGGACCTCGCCGACTCCACCGGTTTCGTAGACAGTCACACCACGGAGAAGCAGTATCTGGAGAACCTGGCGTCGTCGCCGATCAACCCCTCCGAACGTCAGTCCGCGGTGCCGTTCCCACGATTCCGGTGGATCAGGCACGGCGACGACTACCGCACCGGCGGCGCAGATGTCCGGACGCAGATGGTCCACGCGCAACTCAGCAGCAATTGACCGCGAGGAGCAGGTGCTTCGACGGCGTACGCACCCTCGGGGTCGATGAACACATCTGGCACCACGTTTCTCGCCGCAAACGCGGACCCAAAGAGCTGACAGGGATGGTCGATCTCACCCGCAACGAAGACGGGAAAGTGCAGGCCAGGCTGTTGGATCTCGTGCCAGGGGCGATCCGGGGCGGTGTTCGCAAAGTGGCTCAACGACCGCGGCGAAACCTTCACCTCAGGTGTAGAGATCGCCGCTCTGGATCCGTTCCAAGGCTACAAGCGGGCCATCGATGACGAGCTCGAAGACGCCACCGCTGTGCTCGATGCTTTCCACGTCGTCAAGCTCGCTCTCGGCGCCGTCGATGAGATCCGTCGACGGCTCCAGCAACAGATCTGCGGGCACCGCGGACGCAAAGGCGACCCGCTCTTTGGGATCCGCACCATCGTGCGCTGCGACCCCGACAGGCTCACCGAACGGCAATGGCAGCGATTCAACGACGCCATCGCCGCCGACCCCCTCCACGAGGAGTTGTTCATCGCCTGGCAGGTCGCCCACGAACTCCGAGCGGCCTACCACCACACAGACCTTGGGGCCGGACGCAAGGCAGCCGAGAAGGCACTGGCCTCGATGCCGTCCTGCCGATCCCCGAGATCGCACGCCTCGGGCGGACACTGCGAAAGTGGAAGAAAGAGTTCCTGGCCTACTGGGACACCGACCGAGCCAACAATGGCGGAACAGAAGCCATCAACGGTCTCATCGAGCTCCACCGCCGCCTTGCCCGCGGCTACCGCAACCGCGACAACTACCGCCTCAGAATGCTCCTCATCGCCGGAGGATTACGCCCCTGACCCCACACTCAGATACGAAGGGCCCGAAATCCACTCGACACCCCTCTGGCCTGTCGTCTCCTGCAATTCCCGGACGCGGTGCACGGGAGGCATCCGTTGGGAAGATAGTGAGGAAATATCAATCTGTCTGTCGGCCAAACATATGACAGCGGCCGCCCAGAGGGCAGGTGGGCCGCGGCATCTGGCGTTTTCCAGGACCGGCTACCTGGTCAGACGTCCGGCGGCCGGTGCCGACCGGGTCGGCCGTCCGACGGCCGGCGCTGGCCAAGGTGAGGTCTGGGGCCGCCGGCGATTACCGGGTGAGTTGGCCGGCCACCACGTAGTCGTCGCCGGCCGGGCGGTACTCCGCGGCCACCGAGGTGTCCGATCCGCGGGTGACTAGCCAGGTTCCCGGGCTGTCGCATCCGCCCGAGGTGATGTGCTCGCGGTAGACGCGGGCCCCGTTCTGGTTGCCGGTCGGGGTGAGAGTGCCTCTGCAGCCCAGGGCCGGGTAGCTGACGGTGGAGCCTGTCGAGGAGAAGGTCATCTGCACCTCGTAATCCCGGTCCGACTGCCGGGTCCCACGCTGGACGAGCGTTCCCGAGTAGGTGCCCGCGGCCGGGGCGACCTCGTTGGAGTTTTCCCCGTCCGGCGCATCCTGCCCGGTGGTGGCGGGCTCGGACGACGCGGGATCGGAGGGTTCCGCCGCAGGATTGCCATCCTCTTGGTCCGAGCCGGGGGCCGTGCTCTGATCCGGGGCGTTCGTGGGGGTGGGAGCGGCGTTGTCGTCGTCGTCACCGGGACCGTCACCACCGGCCCCGCCGGAACCCTCCTCCGACGGCGCCGCGGTGGTCACGCCCGCGGGGTCCGAGGCGTCGCCGGAATCGCGATCGAGCACGACGAACGCGAGCAGGGCGATCAGCGCGCCCGCGAGGACGCCG
>CAMXUZ010000197.1 GCA_947251855.1 uncultured Ruaniaceae bacterium | reverse complement strand
TGCACGGCTACGCGGAGATCGAAACCCGCGCGGTGGAAGCGCTCGAGCATCTGCTCGCCAAAGGGGAGACTTCCAAGGAGGTCTACCTACTGCGAAGGTTGCAGGAAGATTCGCAAGCCCCAGAGTCCGACACGCTCGGACTCCACTTCGATCTCACCGTCCCGTTTGCCCGATACGTGATCGAGAATGCGGGCAAGCTGCACTTCCCGTTCAAGCGCTACCAAATCCAGAAGGTCTGGCGTGGCGAGCGCCCCCAGGACGGCCGCTTCCGCGAATTTCTCCAAGCCGATATCGACGTCGTCGCCGACGGCGCGCTTCCTTTCCACTACGAAGTTGAAATGCCGATCGTCATCGCCACGGCCTTCGAAGAGCTCCGTGCGATCGGGATGCCGTCGGTGAAAATCTCGGTGAATAACCGGAAAGTGAGCCAGGGTTTCTACCAGGGGATCGGGCTCGAGGACATCGAAGGCACGCTACGAACCATCGACAAACTCGACAAAGTCGGCCGTGACGGGGTTCGCGCGCTACTCATCAATGAGAACGGCGCGAGTGAGGGCCAGGCTGAGGCGGCGCTGGCCCTGGCGGAGATCTCAGGGGAGGATGCCCGCATTGCCGATGATGTGCGTGCGCTGGGAGTTTCCCACCCCCTGTTGGATGAGGGATTGGAAGAGCTGGTGCGCCTGGTGGAGGCAGCGGCGCAGCGTGTTCCCGGGGTGGTCCGCGCGGATCTGAAGATCGCCCGAGGCCTCGACTACTACACCGGTTCGGTTTATGAAACTACTCTCGTGGGTCACGAAGGCCTGGGTTCGATCTGTTCCGGGGGTAGGTACGACTCACTCGCTTCGGACGGGAAGAAGACCTACCCCGGCGTGGGCATCTCCGTGGGGGTCACGAGACTCGTGTCGCGGTTACTACACGAGAATCTCGTCACCGCAACCCGCTCGACCCCCACGGCGGTGCTCGTGGCGGTGTGGGATGAGCAGGAACGGATGGAAAGCGAGAACATCGCCGCCGGGCTGCGTGCACGTGGGATCGCCGCGGATGTATCTCCTTCGGCAGCCAAGCTCGGCCGGCAGATCCGGTTCGCGGACCGCCGCGGGATTCCGTTCGTCTGGTTCCCAGGCCGAGACGGCACCGGGGATGAAGTGAAAGACATTCGCTCCGGCGAACAGACCCCCGCTGAGGCAAGCGACTGGAACCCCCCGGCAGAGGATCTCACGCCTCGGGTCGTTGCCGCGGAATGACGGGACGGCCTAGGAAAGTGTGGCTCGGTGCCGCCGGCATCATTGCGGGGCTCGGCGTCCTTGGCATCGCGGGTCTGTGGGCCGGACAGGATTCTTTGCTCTATGCCCCCGACCGTGCGTCTCCCGGTACCCCGGCATCAGGCGTCGACGACGTCACTTTCCGCACCAGCGACGGTCTCGACCTGCGCGCCTGGTTGGTCACGCCTCGTAGCAGCGCCCACCGCACGGTGCTGTACCTGCCGGGTAACGGGGGAAACCGGGCCGGCCGCGCCCCGCTGGGCGAGATCCTCGCCGATGCGGGCTTCACCACGCTGCTCGTCGATTACCGCGGGTTCGGCGGCAATCCTGGCTCGCCGAGTGAAGCGGGCCTGCTCGAGGATGCCCGTTCGGCTTACCGCTACTTACGCTCGGAAGGCTACGCCGCGGACGACATCTTCCTCATCGGTGAATCGCTCGGAACTGCCGTCGCAGTGTCGCTGGCATCGGAGGTGGACGTGGGCGGCGTGTTGCTTCGCTCACCCTTCACTTCGATGGCGGATGTAGCCCGGCACTTGTTCAAGGTTCCCGCGCATTGGTTGCTGCGCGATCACTACGATTCTCGATCGCGGATCCCTGGCGTGACCGCCCCGGTCGTGATCCTTGCTGGAGCGCGGGACACCCTCGTCCCCGCGGCTCAGAGCGAGGAGTTGGCGCGGGCAGTGCCACACCTGGTCGCCTACGTCGAGCTTCCCGAGGCCGGACACAACGACGAGGTGTGGTTCAGCGACTTCATCGCCGGTCAACTAGCGCAGCTGACCGGGACCTGATCGCATACCCTCAGGCGCGCTTCTTGGGGCGCCCATACTGGCGGGGGCGGCGATCCCCGCCGCGCACGCCATCGGTACGGGGTCGGCGAGGACCGAAGTCCCGATCGGGGCGCCGGGAGCGCCGATCGAACCCGCCCCGTTTGGGGCCAGTATCGAGGGAGATCCGCAACGGGTTTCCTCCCACCTCCGCGCGCCGCAGCCGGTGGAGTTGATCGTGATCAAGCTCGGTGGCGATATCGACCAAGGCGAAGGAATCGAAGATCTTGATCCGACCCAGATCACTGCCCGGGATGCCACCCTCATTCGCGATGGCACCAACGATTCCGCCGGGGCGAACTCCGTGTTTGAACCCGACCTCGACCCGATAGCTTGTGTAGCCGCTTTCCGGTCCGGAGGTGCGCGAACCGCGTTCGGGGCGGGGGCCGCGGTCACGATCGCGGGTACGGCGGTCATCGAAGGACGCCTGGAATTTTTCCTCGCGGGATTGTGGGCCTTCGTCGCCGACTGCAGTCGCGAGCAAGGCTGCAGCGATCTGTACCGGCTCGAGTTCAGAGGTTTCCGCGAGTTCGGCGAGTTGGTCGAGATACACCTCCAATCGGCCGCGCTCGATGCGCTGGGAGACCCCCGCAAGCACTCGACGAGCGCGGGTCTCACTGACATCTTTGGGCGACGGAATCTCAGCCGCGCTCAATCGCGACCCGGTGACCTTCTCGATATTGCGAAGGCGATTATTTTCTTTCGGCGTGAAGAACGTCAGCGCCCGGCCCTGCCGACCCGCTCGGCCGGTCCGCCCGATCCGGTGAACATAGGCATCGACTTCGCGCGGAACGTCGAAGTTGACGACCAGGCCGACCCGATCGACGTCGAGGCCCCTCGCGGCGACATCGGTGGCGACAAGCACGTTCAGGGTTCCGCTGCGGAGTCGGTCAACGATCCGTTCGCGTTCCTTCTGCTGTACGTCCCCGGAGATCGTCGCGGCGTTCACCCCGCGGGCAACGAGCTCGGCACCGACTTCTTCGGCGTCCTTCCGCGTCCGGACGAACACGATCGCTGCCTCAGCCTCCGTCGTCGCGAGGACGCGTGTGAGCGCGCCGACCTTGTGCCGGAACGGAACGACCGCGTATTCCTGGGTGATCGTCGCGGTGGTCGAAGATACGGGGCTCACCGTAACCTCGACGGGGTCGACCATGTGGTTCCGGGCGACTGAGCGGATCGCGTGCGGCATGGTTGCCGAAAACAGGGCGGTCTGCCGTTCGGAGTTCGCGCTGGAGAGGATTTCGTCGACGTCCTCGGCAAACCCCATCCGAAGCATCTCGTCGGCTTCGTCGAGTACGAGGTAGCTCAGCGCGCTGAGGTCGAGAGCACCCCGAGAGAGCATGTCGATGACGCGGCCGGGGGTGCCCACGACGATGTGTGCTCCGTCGCGTAGCCCGCCGAGTTGCGGGCCGTAGGCTGCCCCGCCGTAGATTGGCAGGACCCGGATCGACCGGTCCGCCATCTCCTCGATCGCGTCGGCGACCTGGATCGCGAGTTCGCGCGTGGGGGCGAGGACGAGCCCTTGCACACCAGCGAAGTCACGGTCGACCTTCGTGAGCAACGGCAGCCCGAAGGCCGCCGTCTTCCCGGTTCCCGTTTGGGCGACGCCGACGACGTCGCGCCCCTGAAGGAGCGGGGGAATAGCTTGTAGTTGAATTTCAGTGGGCTCTTCATAACCCAGGGCAGCGGTGCGCTCAACGAGCTCATCGGTAAGACCCAGGTCGGCGAAGTTAGTCATGCAGTTGCCGATCTCTCTCATATGGGAGCGCGGGCCCGTGTGGCCACTCGCCGCACCCTGAAAACACTCAACCTGCGGCTCATCTGCTCCGAACCTCAATAGCTTACGTTCAAACGGGGTGGAATCGGGGGAGGGCCCGTGTGCTTCTCATCACCGCCGGGCTGCCGTTACGCATTTCGCGGTGGTACGGAGGTGCGCCACGGTCGGAACTAACCGTAGAATCAGAGGTTGGCTCAATAGCCCTGTCATTCACGCGCCCGAGGAGGAAACCCCGTGTATCGCACCCACCCCGCTGGATCTCTACGCGCCAGCGATATCGGTTCGACCGTAACCCTGTCTGGCTGGGTAGATCGGCGGCGAGATCACGGGGGAGTGGCCTTCATCGACCTGCGGGACTCCTCCGGTATCGCACAGGTGGTTATCCGCGATGAAGAAGTAGCGCACCCACTACGCAGCGAGTATGTCCTCAAGATCACTGGCGAGGTCTCGCCGCGGCCCGAAGGCAACGCCAACCCGAACCTTGCCACGGGTGAGATCGAGGTCATCGCCACGGACGTGGAGGTACTCAACTCCTCCGCAGCACTGCCGTTCCAAGTTTCCACGGCACTGAACGAGCGGGTTGACGTGGGCGAAGAAGTGCGGTTGAAGTACCGTTACCTCGATCTGCGTCGGCCCGACCCGGCTCACGCGATCCGGCTCCGCGCACAAGTGAACAAAGCAGCTCGGGACGTGCTCGATGATGCGGGATTCGTCGAGATCGAAACCCCCACCCTCACCCGCTCCACACCCGAGGGTGCTCGCGACTTCCTCGTGCCAGCGCGTCTCAACCCCGGATCCTGGTATGCCCTGCCACAATCCCCACAGCTCTTCAAGCAGCTGCTCATGGTGGCGGGAATGGAACGTTATTACCAGATCGCCCGGTGCTACCGGGATGAAGACTTCCGTGCCGACCGGCAGCCCGAGTTCACTCAACTCGATGTGGAAATGAGCTTCGTGGAGCAAGACGATGTCATCGCTCTTGCCGAGGCTCTCCTGGTGAACATCTGGAAGCTCATCGGCTATGAGATCTCCACGCCGATTCCCCGGATCACCTTCGCCGAAGCGATGGCGAAGTACGGAACGGACAAGCCGGATCTCCGGTTAGACCTCGAACTCGTCGACCTTACCGAATACTTCGCCGACACCCCGTTCCGAGTGTTCCAAGCCCCGTACGTCGGCGCCGTCGTCATGCCCGGCGGCGCATCACAACCACGCCGCCAGTTCGATGCGTGGCAGGAGTGGGCGAAACAGCGCGGCGCACGCGGACTTGCCTATGTGACGGTCGGCGCGGACGGGGAGCTGGGCGGCCCGGTTGCGAAGAACCTCTCCGACGCTGAACGCGAAGGCCTCGTTGCTGCGGTCGGCGCCAATCCTGGCGATGCCATTTTCTTCGCCGCTGGCGCACGGACCGCCTCCCTCGGACTGCTCGGTGCTGCCCGCGTAGAAATCGGTCACCGCACCGGGTTGATCGACGAGGACGCATGGTCCTTCGTCTGGGTCGTTGACGCCCCGCTGTTCAAACCTGCAGATGAGGATGACGACGACGTAGCAGTTGGAGGCGGGGCATGGACGGCGGTCCACCACGCGTTCACCTCTCCCACCGATGAGTGGATCGACCGTTTCGAAGAGGACCCCGCTGCCGCGACCGCGTACGCCTACGACATCGTCTGCAACGGGAACGAAATCGGTGGTGGATCGATCCGTATTCACTGCGGCGACGTGCAGGAACGCGTGTTCAAGATCATGGGCATCGGCGAGGAAGAAGCCCGCGAGAAGTTCGGGTTCCTTCTCGATGCGTTCGCGTTCGGTGCACCCCCGCACGGCGGGATCGCGTTCGGTTGGGACCGCATCATCGCGCTCCTCACCAAGTCAGACTCCATCCGCGACGTCATCGCCTTCCCCAAATCGGGAGGCGGCTACGATCCGCTCACGCAGGCACCTGCACCAATCACGCCAGAGCAGCGTAAGGAGGCCGGGGTCGACGCGAAGCCGAAGGCTAGCGCCGAGTGAACCCGGACGGGGTGACCATCCCGCCGGCGTGGAGTTCTCACACGTTCCTCGCCGAAATGGTCGATGAACCTCTCGCTATTCATGAGACGGGCGAGGCGATCGTCGTCGAACATAATTCTCGCCGTGGCATGGCCTTCATCGGCGTGGGCAAGCCCACCGCGATCGCCGAGCTCCTCTCGGGGCTCGATCCGCGCAGGTTCATACGCGGCACGATGATCCGCGGAACATGGGAACTTCTGGGGGACGATGTACGTGCCGGTTTCTCCTTCGCAGCCTCAGAAGACTGGGACTGGATGGATGCCGACTTCGTGCCTGAAGTACCAGGATCTAATCAGGTTCGCGAGCTCGACCGAGTGAGCGAGCGGGCGCTCATCGACTCCGTCCGTGAACGCGTAATTCCCGATAGCTATCTGAGCGTGGACACCCCTGGTTCTCGGTGGTTCGGCTGGGTCGATACGAGCGGGGAAGTTCGCGCGATCGGAGGTGCCACGGGCTGGGACGGCGAGCGGTGGAAAAGTGCCGCTCACTTCGGTTCGATCGGCACCGCACCTGCATTCCAAGGGCAAGGGATTGGCTCTGCCCTCACCGCCGGAATGGCACAAATCGCCTTCCGGGAGGGAGCGACGAGAGTCTCGCTGGGCGTATACGCGCAGAATTTCCGAGCGATCGAGATCTACCGCCGCCTCGGGTTCCGCACCACGTACGAGATCAACTCCCGAAGCCGCGCTTGACGATCCCGCCGGAACCCCTCGCTCAGAAGGGTGGGGGTCCGGGGTTGTAGAAGGGGCCGGGGTTTTCATCGGTGTCGTCGTGTTTTTCGTCATCGGGTGTTGCGGCGGTGGTGGTTTGGGGTGGGAGTTCGCAGTATTCGATTTCGGGTCGGGCGAGGTGTTTGCCGGCGGCGGCGTAGCGTTGGTAGTAGGTGTGGGCCTCGGGGTCTTTGGCTCGTTCGCGCAGGAGTTGTTGCATCAAGGTCACTTCGGGCAGGGGACGGGGATGGCCATCAGGGTTGGCGTGGGGCAGGGCCAGGGGATCGGTGACGGCGGCGAAGGCGGGGTGGTGTTCATCAAACCCGCTGGTGGTGCCATCGGGGTAGCGGATCCCAGGGGTCGGCTGGCCATCTGTGGGGCGGGTGGTGAAGATATCCCCGGGCAGGACATGCGTGCCGGTGGCAGTGCGCAGCAGGTGAATATCATTCGGGCCGTGCCACACGTATTTGCCCTGCCCTAACGGGGCGTAGGTCCATCTGTGATCTGGGTGGTGTTGGCCGTGGGTTTTCAATCGGTGATGAAACCGGCACAGCGCGGCAAGATTACATGTGCAACTGGGACCGCCCTGATCGTAGGCAGTGATGTGATCACAATCGGCCCGCTCGGCGATGGCATGGCAGTAGGGAAACGCACACGAGCGGTCGGTGAGGATGGTGGCCTGCCGGGCCCGCTGAGGCACCTCGTAGGCCTGAGTAGAGATGAACTCTTGGGGATCTAACACCTGCTGCACCGAGATCTTCACCCCGGGGCAGTCAAACGCCCGGGGGCGGGTGAACCAGCCCCGGATCGTTTCTGGGGCGAGCACAGCGGTTGCCATCCCGGTCCCATCCACCCGGCACGCCTCGCCTAGGTGGTCCTCCTGCCGGGTAACGTCGGGCATCAAAAACCCCTCAAACCCCATCGACGCCGGCGACGGCGCACCCCGGGGCGTGGACGCGCCGTCAGACTCCCCCTCGGCAGGCGAGGCAAGGTTCGGCCCGGTGAGGGATTGCGGGGCGGGACTCACCCCGGGGCCAGGCCTGGGGCCGGGGCCTTTGATGAAGTACTCAACAAACGACCCTCCCGGCAGTCCCTTGCCCAGAGCTGCCCCACCGAATGCCGAAGCAGGCGGAGCTGTCCCCGGGGCCGCAGGGTTCGATGACGAATCAGATGTCGCATCCGCCGCCATCCTCGCCGTCTTAGGCGGAGCTGTCCCACCGAATGCCGAAGCAGGCGGACCTGTCCCACCGGCGGGGGTGTTCGCCGGGGTGTTCGGGTCGGTAGCGGAAGTGCAGGTGCAGCGCAGGGCGGTGTGATTGAGATGGATATAGATCTTCACCCCCGTTTTTGCAACCCCTTTGCCATCCCATCGGGCCCGATCAGTCCCATCGCCGGTCTCTTCGGTCATCTTGTCGTCGTCGGTGTTGTCCGGGTCGGGGAAGGTGAGCGGTGGCGGGGTGGGGGTTTGCGCGCTGCGGGCCAGGTCGCCCAAGGCTTGGGCGCGGCGCACATGTAACGGCTCGAGGGATCCGGCCGCTTTCAACTGCGCGGCCCCCTGGGCCAAAGCGGCCTCTAAATCCAGCGCATCGGGAAGGTCTAAACAGGCCTGCACATCCGCCAACCCCAGGTGCGTCCCGCTGCGGGTGTCGATATCGACCCCGCGCTGCTCAGCACTGGCGGCCACCTCCACAGCAACCTCATCAGGGGTGTAACGAAGCCGAGCCTCATCAATCAGACGCTGAATATGGGGGCGAGTAAACCGCGCCCCGGCCTGATCCAAATGACCATCCACATACCGGGCCACCTTCGCCTCCACCTCTGCTCCCAGGCGCGGGACCAAACGGGCCCGCCAGATCGGGACCTGCCCCGAACTCATCCGCGCCCACGTGCGAGGAAAGCGGTAGAACATCACCACCGCATCATGAATCAATGACCGGGCCACCTGCTGCGACATCCCGGTGGCATAAGCAAATTCCGGGATCGACATCTCATCCACCAACACGCACCCGGCCTTGGCCACCCCTTCCCAATCCACCTGCCCCATCTGCCCCGTTCCCCACCGATCCTGGTGACGGGACATGAACACCCCCGGATTGCGGTGCACCCACTCCAACGCCGCCGACATCAACCCCAGCTCGGCATCAAAAATCTGATCCGCGAACCCGCGCGCAGCCGCCAAAACATCCCGATCCTCAACGACCGGGGCCAAAGCAAACTGCGCCGAACCACCTGACATACCCCCACCCTAAACCCAGGATGTGACACGCCACACCGACCTGCCCCAAACCGCAAGAAACAGCCAAACAGCCACAGCCGACGACAACCTCGCCATCGGACTTCTGGGCAGCGTGCCGGGAAGTGCTCGTGAGCACTCACGTGTCGGCAAGAAGGTGAGTGAAGCAGTAGCAGAGCGATGTCAGCGCCGCGTCGTAGGCTAGGAACGTGGACCTCTTCGATTCTGCCGCAACTGACACCTCGGGCCTGCCGCAGGTGGACCCTCGCGCTCCGCTGGCTGTGCGCATGCGGCCGGCGTCTATCGAGGAAGTCGTCGGCCAGGACCATCTCTTGGAACCTGGCTCGCCGGTGAACCGGTTGGTGGAGCCGCCCCAGGAAGGTGACCTGCCGCCTAGCTCTGTCATCATGTGGGGCCCGCCGGGGACGGGAAAGACGACCCTGGCGTATCTGGTTGCGCGCGCATCGGGACGGGACTTCACGGAACTGTCCGCCGTCACCGCTGGGGTGAAGGACGTCCGTAACGTCATCGAGGCAGCGCGCCGGAAGCTAACCACCGGCTCCGGAGAGACGGTGCTGTTCATTGACGAAGTACACCGGTTCTCCAAATCGCAACAGGACGCGCTGCTGCCCGCGGTGGAGAATCGCTGGGTCACGCTCATTGCCGCAACCACGGAGAACCCTTCGTTCTCGGTGATCTCCCCGCTACTTTCCCGATCAATCCTCGTGACGCTGCGGCAGCTGGAGATGGAATCGATCGACACGCTGGTTTCCCGCGCCCTCACGGACGAGCGCGGTTTGGCCGGGAAGTTGACGATCGACGAGGACGCCCGCGAGTATTTGCTCCGGCTCGCCGGTGGGGACGGCCGCAAATCGCTCACGATCCTCGAAGCTGCGGCAGGAAGTGCGATCTCTGCCAGCGCGACCGAGATCACGCTCGCGCACGTGGAAAAAGCGATCGACGTCGCGGCGGTCCGTTACGACAAGGCGGGGGACCAGCATTACGACGTCACGAGTGCGTTCATCAAGTCCATGCGCGGATCGGACGTCGATGCCTCCCTGCATTATCTCGCGAGGATGATCGCGGCGGGGGAGGATCCACGTTTCATCGCCCGGAGGGTGGTGATCGCGGCGGCTGAGGAAGTGGGAATGGCTGACCCCTCGGCCCTGCAAATCGCGATCGCAGCGGCGGAGGCGGTCTCGTTCATCGGGATGCCCGAGGGGCGGATCCCCCTCGCGCAGGCGGTGGCCCACATTGCGAGCGCCCCGAAGTCCAACGCCGCCTATAAGGCGATCGATGCAGCGCTCGCGGATGTGCGGGCCGGCAAGCTCGGAACTATTCCTACTCATCTGCGCGATGCGCATTACGCGGGCGCGAAGGACCTTGGGCACGGGGTCGGGTACGAATATGCCCACGACGCTCCCCACGCCGTGGGCAGGCAGGAGTATCTCCCGGAGGTGCTCGCAGGAGCGCGATATTACCACCCCACCGACCGAGGGTTTGAACGCGCGATCCGGGAGCGCCTCGCGCGGGTGGACGCGCTGCGGAACCGAAACGTGAGCGAGACCACCACCAAACGGGCGGATACCCCTGAATCAGGTGGTGAGGTCTAGAGTGCCGTGCGCTAAGCTTGCGTAGGTTCATTTCGGAACCACTGGGGTCTTAGCCGTTACGTGTCGACCCCATACCGGTGCCCAGGCGCCGGTATGACGTAAGAAGAACGACAGAAAGTCTCACATGAGTAACCACTCCCAAAAAGCGCGCCGCCAGGTGCGCATGTCCCGTGCGCTGGGGATCCCCCTCACGCCCAAGGCTGCCCGCTACTTCGAGAAGCGCCCGTACCCGCCGGGGGAGCACGGCCGTGCCCGCCGCCGCGCGGACTCCGACTACGCCGTCCGGCTCAAGGAGAAGCAGCGGCTGCGTGCCCAGTACGCACTGCGCGAGGTGCAGCTGCGCCGCGCCTTCGACCTCGCCCGGAAGGAATCGGGGCTGACAGGTGAAGCGCTCGTGGAAAACCTCGAGATGCGCCTCGACGCGCTCGTGCTGCGCGCCGGATTCGGCCGCACGATGGCGCAGGCGCGCCAGGCGGTGTCCCACCGCCACATCCTCGTTGATGGCAAGATCGTCGACCGCCCCTCCTACAAGGTGAAGCCGGGCCAGGTCGTGCAGGTCAAGCCGAAGT
>CAMXUZ010000196.1 GCA_947251855.1 uncultured Ruaniaceae bacterium | reverse complement strand
GTGGCGGGGAGCGTACCGGGCGGCCGCCTCGGCGAGGCGAGTGGGAAGGGGGTGGGGCACACCAATATTGTTACTCAACGTCGCGCCCACGCCGGTGTGATCTTCCCCCTGTCAGAAGAAAACGCCGATAGACTCGGCGATTGGGCCCCACTACGAAAGTGGGTGGAGAAAACGTCAAGGAGGACTACAGACCATGCTCGAAACCTCGAGCCTGATCATCGTCTCAGTGATCGGGATTATTGCGGTCATCGCCCTCGTCATCGCGGTCGCGCTTCGTAAGCAAGTGCTCGCCGCCGGCGAGGGCACAGCCAGCATGAAAGACATCGCCACAGCGATCCAAGAAGGGGCCTCGGCGTACCTCAACCGGCAATTCCGCACCCTGGGAATCTTCGCCGTCGTTGTGTTCGCGCTGATGTTCCTGCTCCCCGCCGATGACGGGAGCGTGAAGGCGGGCCGCGCCGTCGCCTTTCTCTTTGGAGCGGGCTTTTCCGCGGCTATCGGGTACCTCGGCATGTGGCTCGCTACCCGCGCGAACCTACGCGTAGCCGCCGCGGCGACGCAAGCCAACGGTCACTCCGAAGGGGCGCGGATCGCCTTCCGCACCGGCGGGGTGGTGGGGATGAGCGTCGTCGGCCTGGGACTCCTCGGCGCCGCGGGCGTGGTGCTCATCTTCCAAGCCAGCGCCCCGGTCGTGCTCGAAGGCTTCGGATTCGGTGCCGCGCTCCTGGCGATGTTCATGCGCGTGGGGGGCGGGATCTTCACCAAAGCCGCCGACGTCGGTGCCGACCTCGTGGGCAAGGTGGAGCAGAACATCCCCGAGGACGACCCGCGTAACGCCGCGACGATCGCGGACAACGTCGGCGACAACGTCGGCGACTGCGCGGGGATGGCTGCGGACCTGTTCGAGTCGTACGCAGTCATGCTCGTCGCCGCGCTCATTCTCGGGCGGGCGACGATGGGCGAGGAAGGCCTGGTATTCCCCCTCATAGTCACCGCGATCGGTGCACTCGTCGCGATCCTCGGGGTCGTCATCACCCGCGTGAAGGGAAACGAAAACGGGCTCAAAGCGATCTACCGCGGCTTCTACACCTCCGCCCTCATCGGGGCGGTGCTCGCCGCGGTCGCAGCCTACGTCTACCTCCCCTCCTCCTTCGACGCGCTCACTCCCGGCTCGGATGCCGCCGCTGCCGCAGGCGTGAGCGGCGATCCCCGGCTCGTCGCCGCAGCCGCAGTGGTCATCGGCGTCATCCTCACCGGGTTCATCCTGTGGCTCACCGGCTACTTCACCGACACCGAGGCCAAACCCACCCGCGCGGTAGCGGCGAACTCCCGTACCGGCGCGGCGACCGTGGTGCTTGCGGGGATCGGGGTCGGATTCGAGTCCGCGGTGTATACCGCCGGGGTCATCGCGGCCGCGCTGTGCGCGGTGTTCCTCATCGCCGGCGGATCGGTGTGGTTATCGTTGTTCCTCGTCGCGCTCGCAGGCTGCGGACTGCTCACCACCGTCGGGGTCATCGTCGCGATGGACACCTTCGGCCCGGTCTCCGACAACGCGCAAGGCATCGCGGAGATGAGCGGAGATGCGGACGAGGGAGCCGCCCAGATCCTCACCGACCTCGACGCCGCCGGGAACACGACCAAGGCGATCACCAAGGGCATCGCAATCGCTACCGCGGTGCTCGCCGCGACGGCGCTGTTCGGCTCCTACGCCGACGCCGTCACGAGCGGAATCGCGAAGATCGCGAACCAGGCCGGCAGCAGTGACATCGTCCAATCGATGCTCGAATACTCGATCATCTCACCCATCACCCTGGTCGGGGTGATCCTCGGCGCCGGTACGGTGTTCCTGTTCTCCGGGCTCGCCATTGATGCGGTGACCAAGGCCGCCGGGGCGATCGTGTTCGAGGTGCGCCGTCAGTTCGCGAAATACCCGGGCATCATGACCGGTGAGGTGCGGCCGGAGTACGGCAAGGTCGTCGACATCTGCACCCGCGACTCCCTGCGGGAACTGGCGACTCCGGGCCTGCTCGCCGCGTTCGCTCCCATCGCCGTCGGTTTCGGCCTCGGGGTCGGTCCGCTCGCGGGTTTCCTCGGCGGAGCGATCGGCGCGGGGGTGCTCATGGCGGTGTTCCTCGCGAACTCCGGCGGCGCCTGGGATAACGCGAAGAAGATCGTCGAGGACGGCGCCTACGGCGGCAAGGGCTCCTCCGCGCACGAGGCGGTCATCATCGGCGACACCGTCGGTGACCCCTTCAAGGACACCGCGGGGCCGGCGATCAACCCGCTCATCAAGGTGATGAACCTCGTTGCCCTGCTCATCGCCCCCGCCGTGGTTGCGATGAGCGTCCCCGAAGACGCCAACCACGCGCTGCGGATCGGCATCGCCGTCGTCGCCGGCCTCATCGCTGCCGGGGCGATCCTCCTGTCCCGCCTGCGCGCCGGGGAGATTGAGAACGAAGGCGAAGTGGAACTCCAGGACGTCAGCGCGGGCTCCTGACCTCCTCGCAGCCCACGAGCGCCCCGGGCCCTGCCCCGGGGCAGCGCAGTTCAGCCGACGGGGCGGGCGGTGTGTCCGGTTCGCT
>CAMXUZ010000195.1 GCA_947251855.1 uncultured Ruaniaceae bacterium | reverse complement strand
GTGCTCCTGCAGCACCGGGCGCACTGGAGTCATCATGGGGGCACATGGGGAATCCCTGGTGGCGCACTGCACTCCGGGGAAGCACCGGGGGAGGCGGCGCTGCGCGAGGCGAACGAGGAGGCGGGCGTCCCGGCGGGTGCGGTGCGCACGCTGACGACCCACGTCTTCGACGTCGGCTACTGGCGGTACACGACCGTCCTTGCACGCGTCGTCGAGCCATTCTCTCCCCAGATCACCGACCCGGAGAGCCTGGAGCTGCTCTGGGTGCCCGTCCCAGAGGTAGCCTCGCGTGTGCTGCATCCCGGCTTCGCGCGGGCATGGCCGGAGCTCCGAGACCTGCTCAGTAATGTGAGCACGGAGCGCCCCCGAGCGGAGGAAAGATGAAGCGGTATCGCGTCAGTGTCAGCGGAAAGGTGCAAGGCGTCGGCTATCGCGCGAACGTCCGTGCGCGAGCGGAGCGGGCCGGGCTCGCCGGGTGGGTGCGCAACCTGCCCGATGGTCGGGTGGAGGCCGAGATCGAGGGCGCGCAGGACGCCGTCGAGGATCTTCTCACGTGGATGGAGGAGGGCCCGCGCGCGGCGCGGGTGACCGACGTCGATCGAGAAGAGGTGGCCCCGCTCGGGGAGCCCGCGTTCGAGGTGCGCTGAGGAAGTAGGCCCCGCGGGATTCGAACCCGCAACCCACGGATTAAAAGTCCGTTGCTCTACCATTGAGCTAGAGGCCCAGGTCAAAAATGACCAAGTTTAATTATAAGGGCTATCCCCACCCGTGCGCTAATCGACGTGGCACCGGTCTCCTCGAGAACGACATTGGGGTTGGTTTCGGCGAGACCAGCAACCGAGAAGCCGTTCTCGAGCAACCCCAACGTCGTTGTCGGCGCAAACGGGGCAGCGGAACGGCCGGGCAGCGGAACGGCAGAGGGGCGGCTAGCGGCCGAAGACGCGCCGGGTGTACCGGTTGGCGAACACACCCGTAGGATCCACTCGGTCGCGGACGGCGAGGAAGTCATCGAACCTCGGATACAGGCCGCGCAGCTGCTCAGAACGCAGCCAGTGCATCTTTCCCCAGTGGGGCCGGCCGCCGAACTGCGCCATGATCTGCGCCACGGCGCGGAAGTACTCCCGATACTCCATCCCCAGGTATTGATGAACGGCGATGTACCCGCTGCGCCTGCCGTGGGCGGTGGAGAGCCAGACATCGTCGGCGGCGACGAAGCGTACTTCGATGGGGAATGGCACCGCTACCCCCGCAGAATTCAGCCAGCGGCGCACCTCGGTCAGCGCGGCGGGCACCGCCTCGATCGGGATCGCGTACTCCATCTCCCGAAACCGCACCCGCCGGGGCGTGACGAACACGTCGTGGCTCGCTGCCGTGTAGGTGCGTTCCGTCAGGGCCCGGGAGGCGACGAAGTTCACCGGCGTCGTAAGTCTCGGGGCGAGGCGGACGAGGTTGTTCGTCGCGGTGAACACCCCATTGGAGAGGATCTCATCGTCGAGCAGCCGCCGCCAGGCGGCGAGGGGCTGGTCGTTACGCGCCACGCGGTTGTTCGCCTTCGTCAGCGCGATATCGGTCCGCGGGAACCAATAGAACTCGAAGTGGTCGTTGGAGTGCACCGGCCCGCTCGGGTCGTTCAAGGAATCTAGGACCTCGACGAGCGGGCGCGGGGCCTCGTGGGCGTGGAGGGTGAAGGCAGGCACGGCCCGCAGCGTGATCGCGGTGATCACCCCGAGCGCGCCGATGCTCAGGCGGGCCGCCTCGAACAGCTCCTTGTCGTGCTCGGCGCTCACCGCTCGGACCTGGCCATCTGCGGTGACGAGCCGGACCTCCTCGACCATCGCAGCGAAGCCGGTGAACCCGATACCGGTACCGTGCGTGCCGGTACTTATCGCTCCGGAGATCGTTTGCTTATTGATATCGCCCATGTTCGCCAGGGCGAGCCCGCGGGCGGCCAACTCCTCGCAGAGCCGCGAAAGCGTGATCCCCGCCCCGACCCGCACGAGCCGGGAGCCGTCAGGCGCCGCGGGGCCGACCCACTCGACCGTGTCGAGCTCACCGAGTTGGATCATCGTGCCCGTGGTGGTGGCGCAGTCGGTGAAGGAATGGCCCGATCCCACTGCCTTGATGTGCGCCCCGGTTGCCCGCGCCGCGAGCACGGCCGCGGAAAGTTCCTGCTCCGTCCGGGGAGCGATGATCGTCTCCGGGTCAGCGGTGGCGGTGCGTGACCAGTTGCGCCACTGGCTCATCCTGGGCTCCTTTGCGAAAACTGCGGTGTTCCTCCCTCCCTATTGTGGAGGAGGAACGCCCCCGCGGTGACCAATTGCGTGCGTACCTGATCGGTTTCGTGAGATCTTGGGAGGCATGAGCACTGACGCGCCTCTCACCGAGCGGGCGACACACAACCTGCCCGCTTCCCCATGGAACAGCCACACCGAGCACCTCCCCGCCCCGCTCGCCGTCGTCGACCTCGACGCCTTTGACGCCAATGCCGCTGACCTCCGCCGCCGCGCCGGCGGAACCCCCATCCGGGTGGCCACGAAATCGGTGCGCGTGCCCGAGCTCATCCGCCGGACGCTCGGGATGGAGGGTTTCGCCGGGGTGATGACCTTCACGCTCGCGGAAGCGATGTGGCTCGTGGAACAGGGGATCACCGCCGACGCGCTCATGGGATATCCCACCGTGGACCGCGCCGCGCTCGGCGAACTCGCGGCCCGACCGGAGCTGCGCGAGCAGGTCACCCTCATGGTCGATAACCTCGCCCACCTCGACCTGCTTGCGCGCCTGCCCCGAGAAGGCAACGCGCCGTTCCAGGTGTGTCTGGACGTCGATGCCTCACTTCGCCTCGGCCCGCTCCACGTGGGCGTGCGCCGGTCGCCGATACGCGACGGCGACGACGCAGCCCGTCTCGCCCGCGCCGCCCTCGACCGCGGGATCAAGGTCCGGGGCGTGATGTTCTACGAGGCGCAGGTCGCGGGCGTGAACGAACGGGGGTTACACGCACCGATCGTGCGACTCCTCAAGCGGGTCTCCCTCGCCGAGCTGCAGACCCGCCGGGCGGAGGTCACCCGAGCGGTCCGCGCCGTGATCGGGGGCGCGCCGCTCCTCGTCAACGGGGGCGGTTCGGGCAGTGTCGCCGAAACCGCGGCGTCCGCGACGGTGACGGAGGTGACCGCCGGATCGGGGCTGTTCGTGCCGACCCTGTTCGACCACTACTCCACGTTCTCCCCCCGGCCGGAAGTCGGATCGTAGCCATGTCG
>CAMXUZ010000194.1 GCA_947251855.1 uncultured Ruaniaceae bacterium | reverse complement strand
TGGACAGCTGCGGGAAGACCACCACGTCGTCGACGCGGTTGAGGGACTCGGGCTTGAAGTGCTGCTTGGGCTCCTCGTGGGCCTTCGGCTTCATCCGCTCGTAGTCGGTGGGGAGGTCGCCGCCCGCGGTGGAGCCCATGGAGACGCCCTTGGCGGTGTCCCGGGTGCCGCGGTTGGTGGTCATGATGATGATGGTGTTCTTGAAGTCCACCACGCGGCCCTGGGAGTCAGTGAGTTTTCCTTCCTCCAGGATCTGCAGCAGCGAGTTGAAGATATCCGCGTGTGCCTTCTCCACCTCGTCGAACAGCACCACGGAGAACGGCCGGCGGCGTACCTCCTCGGTGAGCTGCCCGCCCTCGTCGTAGCCGACGTAGCCCGGGGGAGACCCGAACAGCCGCGACACGGTGTGCTTCTCACCGAACTCACTCATGTCGAGCTGGATGAGGGCGTCCTCCTCCCCGAAGAGGAATTCCGCGAGCGCGCGGGCGAGTTCAGTCTTCCCGACCCCGGTTGGACCGGCGAAGATGAACGAACCACCCGGGCGGCGGGGGTCCTTCAGCCCGGCGCGGGTACGGCGGATCGCCTGTGAGATCGCGACGATCGCGTCGTGCTGGCCGACGACCCGCTTGTGCAGTTCGTCCTCCATCCGCAGCAGGCGGGAGGATTCTTCCTCGGTGAGCTTGAAGACGGGGATCCCGGTGGAAGCGGCGAGCACTTCGGCGATGAGTTCCTCATCCACCTGGGCGACCGTATCCATGTCGCCCGTGCGCCACGCCTTATCCTTCTCCTGGCGTTCTTGGGTGAGGCGTTTCTCCTCATCCCGCAGCCGCGCCGCGCGTTCGAAGTCCTGATCGTCGATCGCCGATTCCTTCTGGTGGCGAGCGGTAGCGATCTGTTCGTCGAGTTCCCGCAGCTCCGGCGGCGCCGTCATCCGGCGGATCCGCAGCCGCGCGCCGGCTTCGTCGATGAGGTCGATGGCCTTGTCAGGCAGGAACCGGTCGTTCAGGTAACGGTCGGCCATCGTCACGGCGCCCACGAGAGCCCCGTCGGTGATCGTGACCCGGTGGTGCGCTTCGTAGCGGTCACGAAGACCCTTGAGGATCTCGACCGCGTGGCTCACGGAGGGTTCGTCCACCTGGATCGGCTGGAAGCGGCGTTCGAGGGCGGCGTCCTTCTCGATGTGCTTGCGGTACTCATCGAGGGTGGTTGCGCCGATCGTCTGCAGTTCCCCGCGGGCGAGCATCGGCTTGAGGATGGAGGCGGCGTCGATCGCGCCCTCCGCAGCGCCGGCACCCACGAGGGTGTGGATCTCGTCGATGAACAGCACGATGTCACCGCGGGTGCGGATCTCCTTGAGCACCTTCTTCAGGCGCTCCTCGAAGTCACCGCGGTAACGAGACCCGGCGACGAGCGCCCCGAGGTCGAGGGTGTAGAGCTGCTTGTCTTTGAGCGTTTCGGGGACGTCCCCGCGGACGATGTCCTGCGCGAGCCCTTCAACCACCGCGGTCTTGCCCACACCGGGTTCACCGATGAGGACGGGGTTGTTCTTCGTGCGGCGCGAGAGGATCTGCATGACCCGTTCGATCTCGTTCGACCGGCCGATGACGGGGTCGAGTTTTCCGTCGCGGCCGGCCTGGGTGAGGTTACGGCCGAACTGGTCGAGCACGGCAGAGCCGGACGGGGTGCCTTCGGCGGGACCCCCGGCAGATACCGCTTCCTTGCCACCCTGGTATCCGGTGAGGAGCTGGTTGACCTGCTGGCGCACGCGAGCAAGGTCGGCGCCGAGCTTGGTGAGGACCTGCGCGGCGTTGCCTTCGCCTTCGCGGATGAGGCCGTGCAGGATGTGCTCAGTCCCGATGTAGTTGTGCCCGAGCTGGAGGGCCTCCCGCAGCGAGAGTTCCAGTACTTTCTTCGCGCGGGGGGTGAAGGGGATGTGACCGGTCGGGGCTTGCTGGCCCTCGCCGATGATCTCCTGCACCTGGGCCCGAACCGCCTCGAGTGAAATGTTCAGCGATTCCAGAGCTTTCGCAGCAACCCCATCGCCCTCGTGGATGAGGCCGAGCAGGATGTGCTCAGTTCCGATGTAGTTGTGGTTGAGCATCCGCGCCTCTTCTTGGGCGAGGACGACGACCCGACGTGCTCGGTCGGTAAATCTTTCAAACATGATGGCAACTCCCTTTGCCGATTCCGGCTTGCATCAAGGCTAACGACATCGGGGGTCAAAACCTGCCGGTGTTCGCCGCAGGCGGAGAGGATGTTCGAAAGCGTCGGCCCCGGCGCTCACATGCGCCGTTGGCAGCGCCCGCACCAGAACAGGTTCCGGCCGGCGAGGACTTGGGTCCGGATCTTTGAACCGCACCGCGGGCAGGGGGCGCCCGATTGCTTATAGACGGCGGAATCTCGCCGTTCCAGGTCCACCTCCTCGCCCGCAGTGAGCCGGGCCTCCACCTCCTGCACCTCCTCTTCGATCGTCACGATCCGGTGGGTCGCCACGCCCAGGGGCATGAGCCGCACGAGATCGTTCCATATGGTGAGCCAGGAGGACCGCTTGACTTTCTTACCCGGGGTGAAGGGACTCAGCCGGTGGCGCCAGAGCACTTCTGCCCGGTAGACGTTGCCGACCCCGGCGAGGACTTTCTGATCGAGCAGCAGCTCGGCGATGGTCTTGTTCGATCGTTGAATCCGCTCCCACGCCTGTTGCTCCTGGGCATCCGGGCGTAACGGATCGGGACCGAGGCGGGCCTCGATGGCGTCGACCTCCTCAGGGGTGAGTACGTCGCAGATATAGGGCCCGCGGAGGTCGGCGACCCAGCCGGGGTTCTCGATCCGCAGCCGCACCTGCCCCCAGATCTCCTCCCCCTCCTCGCGCGGGAGGACCGAGAAGTACCCGATGAGGCCGAGGTGGACGTTCAGCCAGCGCTCACCGGGGAACTCCGCGAAGAGGTGCTTTCCCCACGCTTTGGCGCCGAGGAACTCCCTGCCGTTGAGGAGTTCGGCCCCCGCAGCGAACCGGCCCTGCGGGCTGGACACACGTACGGGAGCGGGAGCGAACGCGTTGTTGAGATCGTGGGCGAGCCGGTGGATGGTGTGGCCTTCGGGCATGGTTCTCCTTACGTGTCTACCACTTGAATACCACGGCGGGGGCTGCGGTAGCGTATCGGCAATGTCTTCCGCTGATGCCCACATTGAACCGCGGCCTGCGCGGGTACCCGCTCACGGCATCAATGGCTCGGGACAACGCACCGGCGCCGCGGGCCGGGCGAGCGCGGGACGGGTCTAGATGGACTCCCCCGCCGATGCTTTCTACACCGGGCTCGTGGCCGAGGCGTACAGTCAGTTGAAATCGACCTCCTTCCCGGCCGAGCGTTACACCCGCCTCATCGAGAAGTTTGGCGAGCCCGCCCTCGAACTCGGGTGCGGGGACGGCGATCCGCTGCTCGAGCTGCGTGAACTCGGCCTCGACGTCGACGGCGTTGATTCCTCTCCCGATATGCTCGCCCGGCTCCGGGGCCGGGCCGAGCGGCGCGGGCTGGAGGTGAACGCCTGGCTCACTGCGATGGAGGCGATGGTTCTGCCCCGCCGGTACCGGACGGTGTTCCTTGCCGGGCCGACGTTCAACCTGCTCCCCACCGATGACGCGATGCAGGAGGCACTGCACGCGATCCGGGGTGCGTTGGCCAGCGGCGGCGCCGCCATCATTCCCCTGTTTGTTCCGCCCGTGGCTCGCGGTGAGGTGGGGGCGACCACGCGGGAACAAACCCCGGGCGGGACCGTTTCCTGCACGGTCGTGGCCGCGGCGCGAGATGAGGTGCAGCGTACGCAGCGCCTCACCCTCCGGTATGAACGCTGCGGGGATGGGGAGCTCGAAACCCTCGAGCGGGACTGGGTGCTCCACTGGACCGACCTCGCCCGGTTCGAGGAACTTGCGGGCAACGCGGGCCTGCGGATCACTTCCGCGCCTCCTGCCATCGGCGCGGACCCGGCCGACGTCGTGCTCACCCGCGGGTGAGCTACGTATCGACGAGGACGGTGAACGGGCCGTCGTTCACCAGCGCGACCCTCATGTGCGCCCCGAACCGGCCCGTCGCGACCGTGATTCCTCGGCCCCGTAGTTCCGCCGCGACCTTCTCCACCAGGGGCTCGGCCTGCGGCGCGGGCGCGGCGGCGGACCAGGAGGGGCGCCGGCCCTTGCGGGTGTCTCCATACAGGGTGAATTGGGAGATGAGCAGCACCTCGGCGCCCGTGTCCGCGACGGAGGTTTCGCCGTCAAGGATCCGTAGTTCGGCGATCTTGCGTGCCATCGTTGCGGCCTCGGCGGCGCCGTCGTCGGTGCCTGCCGCGACGAGCGCGACGATCCCGGCGCCGATCTGCCCGACGATCTCGCCCTCGACGTGCACCGAGGCCTCGGTGACCCGCTGGAGCACAGCTTTCACTCGCGTTCCTCCTCGATCCACTCCACGTAGCCGACCGGCTGCCCATGCCCGCGCACCGGTTCCCGGGCCCAAGAAAGGTCGGCATGGACGCCGAGTGCGGCGAGTGCAGCGACGAAGGCGGGGGTGTTCGCCCGGTGGTTGCCGTCGGCGACTTTGGTGATGATGCTCGCGCCGTCGTCGAACGCGCCCATGAGTACGCCTTCCGCGCCGCCCTTGACGACCAGGCCGGGCACGTGTTGCATCGCGAGGGTGTCGAACCGGCCCTCGCCGGAAACGAGGTGGGGGTAGGTGCGCATCGCCGTGACGATTCGATGTTCGCGGCTTCCCACCGGGGCGAGCGCGAGAGCCGAGACGGCCCGGGCGAGACCGCTGAGGCTCGTCGTCGCCGTCGGCGCTCCGCACCCATCGACGCTCCACCCCAGCCGGGTTCCGGTGAGCTCCGCGAGCGTTTCGGCAATGAGTTCTTGCAGGGGGTGGTCTGGTTCCAGGTACGACGCGGTGTCCCACCCGCCGGCCACGCAGGCGGCGAGCATCGCGGCGTGCTTACCCGAGCAGTTCTGCAGGATCGGTTCCTTGTCACCGCCCCGGGCGTGGAGGGCCGCCGCGGCGGCGCCATCGAGCGGGAGGTCAGCGGTGTTCTGCAGGGCGCGTCGATCGAGCCCGACCGAGTTGAGGATCGAGTCCACGCACTCCACGTGCACGGGGCTTCCCGCATGGGAGGCGCAGGCGATCGCGAGCTGCGCGTCGGTGAGGTCGACCCCGGCACGCAGGGCCGCGAGCGCCTGGAACGGTTTGAGGGCGGAACGCGGGAAGAGTTCGATGTCGGAGCCGCGGGAGAGGACCACCTCCCCCGCCGCGTTGGTCACCCGCGCATGCCCGCTGTGGATTCCTTCGCAGATCTCCCCGCGCCACACGGCGGCGATGGGCTCGCCCGCGATCGCGTCGGGCGAGGACGGGGCCCTCACCATGTGCGCCATCCGTCGGAGCC
>CAMXUZ010000193.1 GCA_947251855.1 uncultured Ruaniaceae bacterium | reverse complement strand
AGGCGCGTTGCGCCGTCGTCAACCTTAAAGCGTGCAGCTCACGCAGCCCTCCGCCTCGGTGCCCTCGAGCGCCTGCTGGCGGATGCGGATGTAGTACAACGTCTTGATGCCCTTGCGCCACGCGTAGATCTGCGCCCGGTTGAGGTCCCGGGTGGTGGCGGTGTCCATGAAGAACAGCGTGAGGGAGAGGCCCTGGTCCACGTGCTGGGTGGCGGCAGCGTACGTGTCGATGATCTTCTCGTAGCCGATCTGGTAGGCGTCGGCGTAGTACTCGCGGTTCTCGTTCGTCATGAACGGCGCCGGGTAGTACACGCGGCCGAGCTTGCCTTCCTTGCGGATCTCGATCGGCGCGGCGATCGGGTGGATCGAACTCGTGGAGTGGTTGATGTAGGAGATCGACCCCGTGGGCGGCACGGCCTGGAGGTTCTGGTTGTAGATCCCGTGTTCCATTACCGATTCCTTGAGTTCGCGCCAGTCCGCGGCGGTCGGGATCTGCGTACCGGCCTCGGCGAACAGCTGCGCCACCCGCTCTGTCTTGGGCACCCAATCGGTTTGCGTGTACTTGTCGAAGTACTCACCGCTGGCGTAGGTGGAATCCTCGAAGCCGACGAAGGCCCGCCCGCGTTCGATGGCGAGCCGGTTCGAGGCGCGGATCGCGTGGTAGGCGATGGTGAGGAAGTAGATGTTCGTGAAGTCGATCCCTTCCTCGCTGCCGTAGTGGATCCGCTCTCGGGCGAGGTAGCCGTGCAGGTTCATCTGCCCGAGCCCGATCGCGTGCCCGTCGTCGTTCGCCTTGACGATGGAGGGCACCGAGTCGATCCGAGTCTGATCGGAGACGGCCGTGAGCGCCCGGATCGCCGTCTCGACTGTTCGGCCGAGATCGGGGGCGTCCATCGCCATCGCGATGTTGAGGGAACCGAGGTTGCACGAGATGTCCTTACCCACGTGGGAGTAGGTGAGGTCATCGTTGAATTCCGAGGCCGTGGAGACCTGGAGGATCTCCGAGCACAGGTTGGAGTGGGTGATCTTGCCCTTGATCGGGTTCGCGGCGTTCACCGTGTCCTCGTACATGATGTACGGGTAGCCCGATTCGAACTGGATCTCGGCGAGGGTCTGGAAGAACTCGCGGGCCTTGATCGTCGTCTTGCTGATCTCCTCGTTCGCGACGAGCTCGTCGTACATCTCGGTGACGTTCACCTCCGCGAACGGCTTGCCGTAGATGCGCTCGACGTCGTAGGGGGAGAACAGGTGCATCTCCGCGTTCTGGCGGGCGAGGCGGAAGGTGATGTCGGGGATGACGACGCCCAGCGACAGGGTCTTGATCCGTACCTTCTCGTCGGCGTTCTCGCGCTTGGTGTCGAGGAAGCGCATGATGTCGGGGTGGTGGGCGTGCAGGTACACCGCACCTGCACCCTGGCGCGCGCCGAGCTGGTTGGCGTAGGAGAAGGAGTCCTCGAGCAGCTTCATCACGGGCACGACCCCCGACGACTGGTTCTCGATCTTCTTGATCGGGGCGCCGTATTCGCGCAGGTTGCTCAGCAGCAGCGCCACTCCCCCGCCGCGCTTGGAGAGCTGCAGGGAGGAGTTGATCCCGCGCGCGATGGACTCCATGTTGTCTTCCACGCGCAGCAGGAAGCAGGAGACGGCCTCCCCGCGCTGGGCCTTGCCGGAGTTGAGGAAGGTGGGCGTGGCCGGCTGGAAGCGCCCGGAGAGGATCTCCTCGGTGAGCTTCAGCGCGAAGTCCTCATCGCCGTCGGCAAGCGTGAGGGAGACCATGACGGCGCGGTCCTCGAACCGCTCGAGGTAGTTGGCGCCGTCGAAAGTTTTCAGCGCGTAGGCGGTGTAGTACTTGAACGCGCCGAGGAAGGATTTGAATCGGAAGTTCTGCGCCTCCGCATGCGCCCAGATCTGCGCGCGGAACTCCGGCGTGTACTTCTCCAGCACCCGCGCCTCGTAGTAGTCGTTCTCCACGAGGTAGGTGAGTTTGGCTTCGAGGGAGTCGAACGTGAGGGTCTTGGGCAGCACGTGCTGGATGAAGTACTGCCGGGTGGCCTCGAGGTCCTTGTCGAATTGGATCGTGCCGTCCGGGGCGTACAGGTTGAGCATCGCGTTCAGCGCGTGGTAGTCCGTTTCGATGCTCGAGCGGTTCGCAGCCGGTGCTTCTAGAATCGTTGCCAAAATTCTTCCAATCCTTCATTCACCCGGGACACATCGTAGGGAGTGCCGAGTAGCTCAAAGTTGTACAGGTGGGGGACCTTGCACTTGGCGGAGATGACCTTGCCCGCGAGGCAATACCCCTCACCGAAGTTCGTGTTTCCTGCCGCGATCACGCCGCGGATGAACCTGCGGTTCTCCGGATCATTGAGGAACTTGATGACTTGTTTGGGAACGGCCCCCTTGGGGGTGCCGTGGCCGTACGTCGGGGTGATGAGAACGAACGGCTTGGTCACCTCGAGGTGGTCGTCGGCGGGCCGGAGCGGGATCCGCAGTGCGGGCCGCTCGAGGCGGTCGACGAACCGGCGGGTGTTCTCCGAAACGGAGGAAAAGTAGACGATGTCAGCCACGGCCCTCCTCACAGCGCTCGCGACACCGCCCGGGCGGGAGCCTCAGCGTGGCCTTTCCGGGCGAAACGGTGATCTGTTTCCGATGCGATACGTTCCCGCGCGGCCTCAGGCGACGCTCGCGGCGGCCTGGGTGAGGGAACGGATCCGGTCGGGGCGGTAGCCCGACCAGTGTTCCTCGCCGGCGACGACGACGGGGGCCTGCATGTGGCCGAGGGACTTCACGTAGTCCAGGGCGATGGCGTCGGAGCTGATGTCGACGATGACGTACTCGAGGCCGTTCTTATCCAGGGCACGGTACGTGGCATCGCACTGCACGCAAGCGGGCTTGCTGTAAACGGTGATAGTCATAGGGGCGGTTTCCTCCACTCTCAACCAATCTGGACACGCCGGTTCCGCCGAGGTTGCACCCGTAGCAACCGGGGAAATCAGCGGTTAGTGGCTCTAACAGCCACCGACTGCGACCACTATACCTAGTGGTAGCGATTATTGTGCACCACAACATTTAGTGGTTCGGCGTGTCGCACGGAAAATGCTGGGGAAAACTCGCGGAACGCTTGTGGACGGTGTTGTTCATCCACAGGGCTCCGTTGTGGACGGCGCTCGCCCTCTTGTGCACAACCTGCGGATAACGCTGTGGATAACCGGTTTGCCGTGAGAAGTTATCCACACCTGCGAAAGTTTCCCCAAGCCCCGAAAAGGCGGGTGAGAAAACTTTTCTCCCCGGCGTGTCGGGCGAGTCGTGCCTCACGGGGTGCTAGACCTCCGCCTCGCGAAGCGAGATGGCTCCGAACACTGCTGCGCCCACCATGAGCAACGCCCCGATGCCGGCGGTGAGCACCGCCCCGGAGGCGAACGCGTCCTGCGCGTTCTCCAGCAGGCGGGCACC
>CAMXUZ010000192.1 GCA_947251855.1 uncultured Ruaniaceae bacterium | reverse complement strand
CGGTAGCGGCGCCGCCGCGCCGCCAGGCGATCCGCCTCCGACTGATCAACGAGCCGGTACAGGTGCGTGGCAACGGAATCGATGAGCCGCCGGCTGAACTCGGCCGGATACGCGCTCGCATCCGGGGCCTCGGGCACGATCTCATCCACGAGACCGGTGGCGACGAGATCGCTCGCCCGGATCCCCTGGCGGGCCGCGAGCCGGGGGGCGTGAGCGGTCGAACGGTACAGGATCTCGCTCGCGGCCTCCAGCGGCAGCGGCACGAGAAAGGCGTTCTCCGCGCAGACCGTGCGGTCGGCGGGCAGCAGCGTGAGGGCGGAGACCCCGGTCCCGGCCCCGCACACCGCTGAGACGACGGGCGATCTCACCTGGGTGAGCGCCTCCACCGTCCGCGCGATCTCTCGGGCCATCCCGCCCTCCTCGGAGGCAGCCGTGACCTCTACGCCGGGAGTGTCGATGATCGTGAGGATCGGAAGGCGCATCTCATCGGCGATCTCGAACCCTCGCCTCGCCGCGGCCGAACCGGAGAGCGTGAGGACGTCTTCGGTCGCCGCGTCGCGGCTGTGCCCGATGAGCATGCAGGAAAAGTCCCGGAACTGGGCAAGCCCGACCAAGATCCCGCCCCGATATTCGGGTGCGTCCGTGCCCAGGAGCGGCACATAGGTCTCCGCCTCGAAACCGATGAGGTCGCGAAGCCGGGGCCGTTCGGGTCGTGCGCTCGCTTCGACCGAATCCCACGCGGGGCGCACGCGGGGTTCCGCCCCGGTCGGCGCCGAAAGGCCCCGCACGTGCGGGGGGCTGACGATCTGCAAGATGGCGTTCACCTCGGCTCGCAGCTCGGCGCGCGGCACGACGCGATCGACGACCCCCCGCTTCGCGAGGTTCTCCGCCGTCTGCACCCCTTCGGGCAACGGCTCGCCGGTGAGTGCCTCGACGACCCGCGGACCGAGCAGGCCGATGAGCGCCTCCGGCTCGGCAAGGGTGACCTGCCCCAGCGCACCCCAGGAGACCACCGGCCCGCCCGTCATCGGATCTCGCACATAAACGAGGTACGGCAGGCCCGCGCGGCGAAACTCGGTGAGCGCCTGCGAGATCTTCACGAGCTGCAAGAACGCCCGGGTACCCTCTTGCATCCGGGTCCCGCCCGAGGTCGGGGAAGCCAAGACCGGCAGGCGCTCCGCGTTGGCCCGCTCCAACGCACACACGATCCGTTCGCTCGCGGCCCGGCCGGTCGTGCCCGCGAGGAAATTGAACTCGCTGAGGATGACGGCGATCGGCCGCCCGGCGAGCGTTCCCTCGCCGGTGAGGACGGACTCATCGACGCCGCTGCGCTCGCGGGCACGGTCGAGTTGCCCCGCGTATTCGCCCGGATCGGCGACCGTAGGGGGCGGGCGATCCCAGGAGCGGAAGGAGCCCGGATCGAGCACGGCATCGATGAGTCCTCCAGCGGTGATCCGTGCCATCACGACCTTCTTTCGAATCTCGGGCGAACACCTCCCCGACCGGCCAACGGCGCCGCCCCCGCCGGTGGGCCGCGACGGTCGGCCGGCCCTGAGGTAGGCTCTCACCACGACCTTAGAGGTCCTCTCGAGCGTATTTCACGGCAGAAGTTGACAAAGATGACAGAGCTACTGTGCAAAAGAGTATGACCGATGCGTATCGCGTCCCAGTAAAAGACCTATTAGGAATAAGCGGGCTCCTCTCCTCGCGCATCCTCGCCGGTGAGGGCGGCACGGACCGGAGCGTCACGACGCTCAGTATCATCGAGACGCCCGATCTCGTGGAGAATCTCCAGCCGCACACCTTCGTGATGACGGGCGGCTTCCCGCTGAAACACCTCAACGGAAGCGGGGAGGTGACGACGGAGGGGCTCGTGGCGTTCATATCCCAACTCAACGACCTGCAGGTCGCGGGGATCGGGATCCAATTCGGCAGCCACCTCACGGGGCTTCCCCCGAAGGTGCTCGAGGTTGCCGATGAGTTGGATTTCCCCGTCGTCGAACTGCATCAAGATATCCCCCTCGACCGGCTCTTCGGCCATGCGATCGTCGAGCACTCGCAGATGCAGGCCGATGGGTTGCGCCGCACCGAGAAACTGCTGCTTCGCCTCGAACGACTCCTCCTGGAGGGGGCGGACGTGCAGCGGATCGGTGACCAGCTCGCCCACACCCTCGGCGTGGGAGTGCTCATCACCTCGAACGACGGCCGGGTGATGGCCGATGCGTTCACCGAAGCCATGCGCGAAGAGCTCCACGGGTGGGGGCTCTACGACGACACCGGCCGGTTCCGCGTGGAACAGGTGCGGCTCCTGCACATGACCGGCGACAAGGCGGGGAGCATCCTCGCCCAGCCGATCTTCGCCGCCGGCAGCGACCTCGCGCGCCTCGTCGCCTTCGCCCCCGGCGGGATCATCAGTGAAGACGTGCGGTACGCGCTGCAGCGCGCGGGTAACGTCGTGGCCCTCCTCATCACCCAGCAGAACGCGCTGGGCGCCGTCGAGAACAAATATCGCGGCGACTTCCTGCGCGACGTGCTCAGTGGCCGGTCCAAGAACCAAGAATATTGCGAGGAGTACGCCAGCGGGCTCGGCTGGGAGTTGGCGATGCCCTGCATCGTCGTCTCCGCCCAGATCGACCCCCAGGATCCGCGCGAACAGCCCGCCCCGACCCACCTGCGGCGGGCGTGGCAATCCCGGTTCCACGTCGCCTGGACCCAAGTGACCGCGCGGGAATCGAAACGCTTCCCGGTCGCGGACTTCTCTGACGAGGTCGTGGCGATCCTCGCGTTGCCGGAAGAGGACCTGACCGACCCCGCGGGCGCGGTCGCACGGCTGCAACGCATGGTGGAAGGCATCGTGCACCGGGTCTCCGGTGACCGGGGCGGCGGGCGCCGGCCCTTCTCGGTGGGAACGAGCCGGCTCGTGACGTCCTTCGAGCAACTGCCCGATGCCTACCAGCAGGCGCGGCGGGCGACCGAGGTGGGGCGACGGTTCACCGGGGGCAGCAGCACCTCCCATTTCGACGACCTCGGGATCCACCGCCTCATCGGGTTGATCCCCGACCGGCAGGAAATGACCGCGTTCGCCCAGGACATCCTCGGCGAGCTTGCGCGAGACACCCCGCAGGCAGAGGAACTGCGAACCACGTTGCAAGCACTCCTGGACAACAACCTCAACGTGGCGGAGACCTCCCGCGAACTGTTCATGCACTACAACACGATGCGCTATCGAATCGCGAAACTCGAGAAGATCCTCGGCCCCTTCGCAACCGATCCGAACCTCCGGTTGAACATCGCGGTGGCCCTACAGGTACGCCGGATCCAGCTCTGATCCGGCCCTCGTGGCAGGTTTCGCCGAAGAACCCGGGCCCAGGGTGTGAGTAACTGCCATGGAAAGCCGTTGCCGTAACGGAGAAACTGAGAGCAGCATCACCTTCAACGCACGCATGCGGTGCAGTGAGTTAGTGGGGGTATCGAGCGAAGGAACGTTGAACTCGTCAAATCACCGTGACTCTTTACATAGGTGGCGCGGAACATTCGGCAACTATCGCCAACGGCCATCTGTGACGCCGACCACTAGGGTTGCTCGATAAGAGTCACACCACGGAGCAAAGGAGCGCCGTCCATGTCGTTGTTCACTTGGAAAGAAGTGCACGGGGGTAAAACGCCCCCGCCCGGGGAGTCGGTAGGCCCCCACGAACGAATGAGCTGGGGCCGCACGATCGGGATCGGAGCGCAACACGTCGTGGCGATGTTCGGGGCCACATTCGTTTTCCCCGTCGTGATGGGATTGGACCCCAACCTAGCAATCCTGTTCTCGGGGCTATGTACGATCATGTTCCTCCTGATCGTCAAGAACGCCGTCCCCAGCTATCTGGGCACCTCCGCAGCGTTCGTCGCGGGGGTCGGAGCCATCCGGGCCCAAGGCGGAGATTCCTCTGAAGTCACCGGCGCCATCATGGTCGCTGGCCTCGTGCTGCTCGTCGTCGGGGTGCTCGTGCACTTCGTCGGCACCGCACCACTCAAACGTTGGCTCCCCCCGGCCGTCACCGGCGGCGTGGTGATGCTCATCGGGTTCAACCTCGCCCCGGTCGTCGCCGGGGTCTACTGGCCCCAAGACCAGTGGGTCGGGTTGGCCGTCGCGGTGTTCATGGTCATCGGAGCGGTCCTGTTCCCCGGGTTCTGGGGGCGCATCGCCGTCTTCCTCGGCCTGGTGTTCGGGTTCCTCCTGTCCTGGATCCTCGACATGACCGTCGGCGGGGTCACCCAGGTCCAGGACGACGGTTCGACCGTCGTCGCCGACCGCGTCGACTTCACCGGGATCGGCGACGCCGCGTGGTTCGGCCTTCCCAGCGGCACCCTCGCCGACGGGGTGAGTGCCGTACACGCCCCGTCGGTCTCGCTCACCTTCGTGCTGTTGGTGATCCCCGGCGTGATCGCGCTGATCGCCGAGAACGTCGGCCACGTGCGCGCCGTCGCGGAGATGACCGGGGACGACCTCGACCCGTACATGGGCCGGGCCCTCGGCGCCGATGGCCTCGCCACGGCGATCGCCAGCGCATTCGGCGGATCTCCCACGACCACCTACGCGGAGAACATCGGCGTGATGTCCGCGACCCGGATCTACTCCACCGCGGCCTACTACTGCGCGGCGATCTTCGCCATCATCCTCGGCCTGTGCCCCAAGTTCGGCGTCATCATCAACGCGATCCCGGGCGGGGTGCTCGGAGGCGTGACCCTCGTGCTGTACGGGATGATCGGGCTCATCGGGGCGAAGATCTGGGTCGATAACGGGATCAACTTCGGCAACCCCGTCAACATGGTTCCCCTCGCCGCCGGTCTCATCGCCGGGATCGGCGACGTATCCATCAAAGTGACCGAGAGTTTCGAACTCGGGGGCATCGCCTTCGGAACGATCCTCATGATCGTCCTCTACCACATCGTCAAGGGGCGAGAAGGTGACATCGACGACGGAGGGATCCCCGATCCGAAGTATGTGAGCAAGACTCCAGATGAAACCAGCTGAATTCACCTACCGCCGGCCCGGAACCCTCGCGGACGCGCTTGAGGCCTACGCACAAGCGCACGACGGGAAGGTCCTGGCCGGCGGGCAGAGCCTCATCCCGCTGCTGTCGATGCGCCTGGCAACGATCGGCGAACTCATCGACATCAACGGGATACCGGAACTCGCCCGCATCGAGGTCGACCACACCGGAGTGCGGTTCGGAGCGATCGCGCGCCACACCGAACTCCTCGAGCACGCCGAGGTGGCCCAGGTACAGCCCCTCATCCCCGCCGCCCTCGCGCACGTCGCGCATGCGACGATCCGCAACCGCGGAACTACCGTGGGGTCGATCGTCCACGCGGACGCCGCGGGCGAGATGCCCGCCGTGTTCGCGATGCTCGGGGGCACGCTCACCGCGCAGTCGGTGCGCGGCACGCGGGAAATATCGGCCCCGGACCTGTTCCTCGGGGCGCTGGAGACGAGCCTGGCCGAGGACGAGATCGCAACCGAGGTGTTCCTGCCCGCGCTGGCGCCGAACCACGGGGTCGCCTTCGAGGAGATCGCCCGCCGGCACGGCGACTACGCCCTTTGCGCCGTCGGCGCGATCGTCGGGGCGGAGCCGGGCGGGCGGGTGACATCGGTACGCACGGGATACGTATCGGTCTCCGACGTACCCGTCACCGCCGACCTCACGGGGACCTTCAGCGACGGGCGGTGTTCCCCGGAGAATCTCGCCGCGGCGGGGGAGGAGGCCCTCTCGCA
>CAMXUZ010000191.1 GCA_947251855.1 uncultured Ruaniaceae bacterium | reverse complement strand
TGCCCTTCTCCGCCCAGTACTCGGTGAAGGCGTCCTGCGCGTCGAGTGCGGCGGGGAACGCCGCGCCGGTCTCGCCCAGCGGGCGCTGGCCCTCAGCGGTGCCGAGCCACTCGAGCACCCGGGTCGTCTCTTCGAGGTTCTCGGTGTCGGCGTTACCGAGCGCGGCGACCCCGTGCACGACCCCGATCCGCCCCTGGGGACCTTCGACCATGGGAGCGATGCCCCACTCGAAGGAGTCGATCTCGTCGATCGCCGGCAGGGAGTACTGCCCCGACTGGAACAACGCGAGCTTGCCCTGCACGAACAGGTCGCGGCTCGCGTCGCCGTCGGCGTTCGTGTCCGCGGCCGGCGGCGCAACCTGCTCGGTGTTGATGAGATCAACGAGGTACTGGAACGCCTCCACCCCTTCAGGGGAGTTGAACGCGTACTCGTCGCCGTCCTGGAACTCCCCGCCGTTCTGGGCGAGGAATTCCCGCCAGATCGCTTGCAGGTCGTTCTGGGCGTTGAACCCCCACACATCAACCTTGTCCGGATCGAAATCCTCATCGCCGGGGTGATGACCGTCGCCATCGACGGTGAGTTTCTTCAGCGCCGGCAGGAACGTGTCGCCCGATTCCTCCGGTGACCAGCTGAGGGAGGAGACGTCGATGCCCGCCTCCTCCACGACGTCCTTGTTGTAGAACAACGCGATGGAGTCGCTGAGCTGGGGCACCCCCCAGAGCTTGTCGTCACGGGTGTAGAGGTCGACGACGGATTCGTTCCACTCCTCGTGCTCCTCCCCGATCGCCTCGGAGATGTCGATGAGCCGGCCCTGGTCGGCGTAGATTCCGAAGTTCGAAGTGTTCGTCCAGAAGATGTCGGTCATCGTGCCCGAACCGATGTCCTGCGGGAGCCGGGTCCAGTAGTCACCCCAGGGCACGAGTTCGATCTCGACCTCGATATCGGGGTTCTCCTCGGTGAAGGCTTCGAAGGACTCCTCGTAGGCGGCCGCCGCGTTGTCATCCCACAGCCGGAACGTCACCACGGTCTGCTCGCCATCGCCGTCGCCGGAGCCCTCTGCGCCGCCGGACCCGCCTGAACCCGGGGAGCACGCCGCGAGCGCGAGCGCCGATATCGCCGCCACCGGGATGCCCCGGCGCAGAAGAACATTACTCATAGACCTCTCCTTCGATCCTCTCCAAAAGTAGACCCGCTTCCGGTGCTCACATCCCACCGCGCAGCTTTGGTATCAAAATGTGACATTTCAAGTGTTTCGCTTCACAGTTTTCTCTGTATGGTGTTGAGACGACGGTGCTCGTCAACGATGCCGAGCCCGTCACATTAACCCCGCCTCATCGCATCCCCGTGACCCCGAGGCTGGACGTGATCTGTTTCTGGAAGATGAGAAATAGGGTGACGAGCGGGGCGAGCGCGATCGTCGTCGCCGCCATCACCAGGGTCCAGTTGCCGGTGTACTGCGACTGCAGCGAGGCGGTGGCCACCGTGATGACGTTCCACTCCGCCTTCGGGGCGATGATGAGCGGCCACATGAAGTTGTTCCACTGGGTCACTACGGTGATGAGCAGCAACGTCGCGAGGATGGGCCGGTTCATCGGCACCATGATCTGCCACAGCCGCCGCAGGATGCCCGCGCCATCGATCTCGGCGGCGTCGAGGATCTCCGACGGAGTGGAGCGGAAGTTCTCGCGCAGGAGGAAGATCGCGTATGGGGAACCGAACATGAAGGGCAGCACCAGGCCCCAGAACGTGTTCTTCAGGTCCCAGGCGGTCATCATCGAGAACAGCGGGATGATCGTCACGACCGCGGGGATCATCAACGTGGCGATGTACAGCCAGAAGATCGTGTCCCGGCCGCGGAACTCCAACCGGGCGAAGGCGTAGGCGGCGAGGATGGAGGAGACCATCTGCCCGATCACCAACACGAGCACCACCTGCACCGTCACCGCGATGGGGACGATGAAGTTGTACCGCTCCCCGAACAGGGAGACGTAGTTCTCCGTCGTCACCGGGTCGGGCAGGGTGAGCGGCAGGCTCGTGTTGAACTGCTTCGGGGTTTTCAGCGAGGTCATCACGGAGAACACGAACGGCCCGAGCATGAGCAGCGCCCCCGCGAGGAGGAACGCGTACGTGAGCAGGTTCGCGCCCGCCCGGCGAAGTTTCGCGGTGGCGGGGGAGGTGGCGGCGGGGGGAGTCGGCGTCGTCATGACATGTCGTAGGTGATCCGGCGCCGGAAGTAGCGCTGTTGAACAAAGGTCACGGCCAGCAGGATCGCGAACAGCACGACGGCCATCGCCGCGGCCCGCCCGAGGCGCAGGGAGACGAACGCTTCATTGAAGATGCGGGCGGCGATGACGTCGGTGCGCCCGCCGGGTCCGCCGCCGGTCATCGCGTAGACGGTGTCGAACACCTGGAAACTCGCGATGATCGAGGTGACGGAGACGAAGAACATCGTGGGGCGCAGCAGCGGCAGCGTGACGGAGAACAGGATCCGCACCGGCCCGGCGCCGTCGATCCGGGCCGCCTCATACACCTGGGCCGGGATCTGCTGCAGCCCGGCGAGGAAGAACAGCGAGACGTACCCCACCGAGGACCACACCTGCACGAACACCACCGACCCGAGCGCCGTCTCCGGGGAGGTGAGCCACTCCACCCGGTGCCCGAGGATCGCGTTCACCGCGCCGTTGGAGGGGTCGAGCAGCCACTTCCACACCACGCCGAGCGCGAGCGGGGCGCACACCCACGGCAGCACGTACAGCACCCGCAGGGCGTTCGTGCCCGGGAGCCCCCGGTTGATCGCGATCGCCAGCAGCAGCCCGAGCGCGATCGTCGCCGGGATCGCGAGCGCCGTGAAGATCACCGTGACGAGCAGCGAATTGCCGAAGACGGGCCAGGTGAAGATGTACCGGAAGTTCTCCAGGCCCACCCACGTCGGCGCGGACAGCAGGTCGTAGCGGGTGAAGGAGAGCGCGAGCACGATGACGACGGGCACGAGGAGGAACCCGACCACCCCGATGAGGCTGGGCACGAGCAGGGCGTAACCGGCAACGGTTTCGCCGCGCTGGCGGGCGGTCATCCTGCCGCGGGGGCCTGCGGGCACTTCCTCCTCCTCTCGTTGAAGCGTCAAGTAAATAATCTACGCCCAATTTCGGGAATTGACCTACGTCAAGGCGGGGCGAGTCGCAGGAGAGTGAACTGTGAGCGTCACCAGATCACCCGAAAGGAAACGACCGTGAAAACCGTCAGCCTCACCACCGAACCGTTCACCTGCCCCTCCTGCGTGAAGAAGATCGAGAAGGCCCTCACCTTCAAAGACGGCGTGCAGGCCGTCCGGGTGCTGTTCAACTCCTCTCGCGTACAGATCACGTACGACGACGCCAAGGCCTCTCCCGAGGAGCTCGCCGAGGCCGTGACGAAGCTCGGATACCCCGTGTTGAGGGTCGCATGAGCACGCGCAACCATAACCGGATCATGATCGGGGCGGGGGCGCTCCTCGCCGCCGCCCTCCTCGCCCACCTGCTCGGCCTGGCCGTGGAAGGGAACCTTCTGCTGCCCCGGCTGCGCGATGGGGCCCTCGCGGTCGCGGCGCTCACCGCGCTCCTGCCCATCGCTCAACGTGCGTGGCAGGCGGCGCGGCTGCGGGCGTTCTCGATCGAACTCCTCGTCACCGTCGCCGTCATCGGCGCGCTCCTCATCGGGGAGTACGTGGAGGCCGCCGTGGTCTCCTTCCTCTTCCTGTTCGGCGCCTACCTCGAGGCCCGCAGCCTCGCCCGCACCCGCTCCTATCTGCACGGCCTCATCGAACTCTCCCCGACGACGGCGATGGTTCGCCGCACGGACGCCGCCGGCGTGGCCCAGCGCGTGGAGATCGACGCGGGCGAGCTCGTGGAGGGAGACCTGCTCCTGCTCACCACCGGCACCCGGGTCGCCGCCGATGCCCGCGTCGTCTCCGGGACCGCAGAAGTGAACGAAGCGACGATCACCGGCGAAGCGATGCCGGTGACCAAGAGTGCCGGCGACGTGCTGTACGCCGGCACGATCCTCGAAACCGGTTACCTCGAGGCCGCCGCCACGAAGGTCGGCTCCGAGACCACCTTCTCCCACGTCATCTCGCTCGTGGAAGAGGCCCAGGAGACCCGCACCCCAACGATGCGCTTCCTGGAACGCTTCGCGCGGATCTACACCCCGGCGGTCATCATTCTTGCGGTGATCGTCGGCGTGTTCTCCCGCGACGTCGAACTCGCGCTCACCTTCCTCGTCATCGCCTGCCCCGGTGCGCTGGTCATCTCCGTGCCCGTCGCGATCGTCGCGGGCGTGGGGAACCTCGCCCGGCGCGGGGTGCTCGTCACGAGCGGGGAGGGCATCGAGAACCTCGCCAAGGCAACCACCCTCATGGTCGA
>CAMXUZ010000190.1 GCA_947251855.1 uncultured Ruaniaceae bacterium | reverse complement strand
GAATCTCATCGACCCGGGCGGCTCGTGGTGGCACGAGTTGTCGCCGTCGAGCGACGTGAGCCGCACCGTGTGGGAGGGCTAACCCGATATCTACCATGCCGCCCAAGCAAGCTTGATTCCGCGTCTCCCGCTCGCCCCGGTACTCGCCACGGCGTTGCGGCGGGGCCTGTTGGACCGGCACTGATCACTCCTGCGGGCCCCCGCACCAATCACCCCGCGCGTTCCCGCACCAATCACCCCCGCGAGAACGACAATAGGGTTGGTTTCGCGGCTGGAAGCAACCCTATTGTCGTTGTCGAGCAGCGCGGGCGGCTGATGTCGCTCCCGCAGGTTGGTTGCAGGGCCCTCAGGGTCCTCAGGGGGCGGTAGGGTGCCGGTCCCTGCCGCGGGCCGTGGGAGAGTTGCGTCGGTGAACGCCCCAACAGGGTGAGGTCGCCAGCGGGCCCCGCGAACTGTGCGGGCACCGTCGATGTGCGGCCACGGTCGCTAGTGAACGCTTCGACGGGGGCAGTACGTGGCTAGTACTTACGGGGTGAGCACGACCTTGCCGAAGATCTCCCCCGCAGCCATCGCCGCGTGAGCCGCGTTCGCCTCCTCGAGGGGGACCTCCTCATGGAGGATCGGCGCGACCAGGCCCGAGCGCACGTGCGGGAGAACGTGGTCGGCCACCGCGGCGATGATCGCCGCCTTCTCCTCCCGGGTACGGCTGCGAAGCACCGTGCCGGAGATGGAGAGTCGGTTGAACAGCAGCGGGCCGAGGTCGATCTCGGTTCGGGTGCCCTTCTGCATCCCGATGATCGCCAGGTGCCCCCAGGTTGCCAGGGCGGAGATGTTCCGTTGCAGGTAGGCCGCGCCGACGACATCGAGAATGACATCGACCCCACGGTCGCCCGTGGCGTCGCGAACGATCTCCACGAAGTCCTCTTCGCGGTAGTCGATCCCGTAGGCGCCGAGTTCGCTGCAACGATCGGCGCGTTCACGGCCGCCCGCGGTAGCGAAGACCACGGCGCCGGTGGCGCGTAACCACTGGATCGCCGTCGTCCCCACGCCGCCCGAGCCGCCGTGGATGAGCACGGTCTTACCCGTATTGTCGAGTGGGTCGAGCCCGGCGGAGTCGACGAGGTTGGTGTACATCGTCGCGAGCGCCTCCGGGAGCCCGCCCGCGTGCGCGGGAGCAACCGAATCCGGAACGGGCAACAGATCGCCCGAGTAGGCGAGGGCGTGGGAGGCGTAACCACCGCCGTCGATCAGCGCCATCGCGCGCGTACCCGCGAGGGAAGGGTCGACGCCGCGGCCGACCTTGAGGATCTCTCCGGCCACCTCGAGCCCGGGCCAGGTGGGGGCTCCGGCGGGGGGCGGGTGCAGGCCCTTCATCTGCAGCAGATCCGCCCGGTTGACTCCCGCGCCCGCGACCTCGATGAGCACTTGGTCGGGGCCGGGCTCCGGATCGGGGAGGGTTCGGGCAGTGAGGTGATCGCCGTCGATGTCCATGATGCGCATGCTCACTACCCTAGTCGCCCGACCACGGCGCACGCCGGGCGCCGGGGAGGGGCGTGGCCCGAGTTAGACAGAGCACCGCCACATAGGTAAGAATCTTCTGTTGGAGGGTTGACAGAGCGGCCGATTGTGGCGGTCTTGAAAACCGTTGAGGGAAACCTCCGGGGGTTCGAATCCCCCACCCTCCGCCAAATCGTACGAACGGGGCCGGCCGCCCGGGTACGTGTTGAGATGATCTTGAGTGAGGCCTTGCCTCGGAAGAATAGGTGTCATGCCCTCCAGCGCCGCAACGTATTCGGCCGAGCAACGTCAATCCGTGCGCTCCGTGCTGCGTACCCCCACCCTGCTGAAGACCGAGGTGCTCGGCGGGCTCGTCGTCGCCCTCGCGCTCATCCCCGAGGCGATCGCGTTCTCCATCATCGCCGGCGTGGATCCCCGGCTCGGGCTGTTCGCCTCCTTCACGATGGCGGTGACGATCGCGATCGTCGGTGGGCGCCCGGCGATGATCTCCGCGGCCACCGGCGCCGTTGCGCTCGTCATCGCCCCGCTCGTTGCCAGCCACGGGGTCGATTACCTCATCGCCACGGTGATCCTCGCGGGGGTATTGCAAGTGATGCTGGGCCTCGTCGGGTTCGCCCGGCTCATGCGATTCATCCCCCGGCAAGTGATGGTCGGATTCGTCAACGCGCTCGCGATCCTCATCTTCGTGGCGCAGGTTCCCGAGCTGCTCGGCGTGCCGTGGCTCGTCTACCCGCTCACCGCCGTCAGCCTGCTCATCATCTTCGGGCTGCCGCGGCTCACCACCGCTGTGCCCGCCCCGCTCGTGGCGATCGTCGTCATGACGATTCTCACCGTCGTCGCCAAAATTACCGTGCCGACCGTCGGTGACAAGGGCGAACTACCCGATTCACTGCCCACGCTCGCCCTGCCGAACCTCCCGATCAACCTCGAGACCCTCAAGGTGATCTTCCCCTACGCGCTCGGCATGGCATTCGTCGGGCTGCTTGAATCGCTGTTGACGGCGAAACTCGTCGACGACATCACTGACACCCGCTCGAACAAATCCCGCGAGGCGTGGGGGCAGGGGATCGCGAATATTGTCACCGGCTTCTTCGGCGGGATGGGCGGGTGCGCGATGATCGGCCAGACGATGATCAACGTGAAAGCCTCCCAAGCGCGATCGCGCCTCTCGACGTTCCTCGCCGGAGTGTTCCTGCTGGTGCTCGTCGTGATCCTCGGCGACGTCGTCGCGCTCATCCCGATGGCCGCGCTCGTGGCGACGATGATCTTCGTATCCATCGCGACCTTCGACTGGCATTCCATCCGGCCGAGCACGCTGCGGGTCCTGCCCAAGAGCGAAACCTCGGTCATGGTCATCACCGTCGTCGCGACGGTGGCGACGGGTAATCTCGCCATCGGCGTGGGCGTCGGGGTGCTCACCGCGATGGTGCTGTTCGCCCGCCGCGTGGCGCACTTCGTCCGCCTTGACCGCCAGGTTGACGACGGCGGCGCTCGCGTGACGTATCGGGTCACCGGCGAGTTGTTCTTCGCCTCCTCCAACGACCTGTATACGCTGTTCGACTACGCGGGTGACCCCGACGAGGTCAACATTGATATGCAGGATTCCCACATCTGGGATGCCTCCACGATCGCCGCGCTCGACTCGGTCTCGGCGAAGTATGCCGAGTACGGCAAGACGGTCGAAATCATCGGCCTGAATGCCGCGAGCGAGCAGATGCGAACGAGAATGAGTGGGAAGCTCGGAAGCAGCGCCTGAGGTGAGCGAGCTGACTTTGCCTCAAACTCTGTGACTGGGTAATCTAAGGGTGCACTAGGAGACGTCGCATAGTCTGGTCGAGTGCGCATCCCTGCTAAGGATGTGAGGGTTCACGCCCTCCGTGGGTTCAAATCCCACCGTCTCCGCCGAGTGAAGAGTCGGGGTACCGCTGGTCAAGGTACTCCGACTTTTTTTACAGGACGGCGCGGCATCTCGGTATCCCCCTTCACCGGCGCGTGATCAGTTCGGCGGGATGGCGGAGTTTCCCGAAAAGGCCGTTTCCCGAGGTTCGAGAAGCGGGGATGCCCCGAGAAGTGCCTTATGCTGCTGTCCCGGCGAAAACAGCAGCATTAGACAGTCTTCGGTTGGAACTCGATGGCGAGACGCCGCCGTGGACTACGATCGGCTGACCGTTTCGGCATCTGCCCTCGCGCCGACGGCGAGATTCGCCAGGGGATCTGCGAAGAGGTTGGAAAATACCATTTCGGCCGCGCCAATGTGTAGGCGATCGGTACCGAGTGCTGCAGCGGCTATCGTTACGTCTTCCGTCGGCACGGGCAAAGCAAGTTCGGTGATGTAGCCCTCTAAGAGGTCCGGATCGGCGCGGTGCAGAATCGCGAGGAACCCGCCGAGGACGATGATGGCGGGATTCAGGGTGTTGATCGCGTTAGCGAGCGCTCCTGCCAGGAGGTGTTGTTGACGCCGGATTTCGGCTGTGACTCTCGTATCGTCGCGATCGAGAGCTTCAGCGAGCTCGATGTCATCGGGAGCAGTCAGACCGACGAGTTCGGTCAATCGGCGTCGGTTGACTTCGT
>CAMXUZ010000189.1 GCA_947251855.1 uncultured Ruaniaceae bacterium | reverse complement strand
GTCTCGCCCAGGTCGAACTGCTCAAACGGCTCGAGGGCACCGCCCCGGAGCGAGCCCTCGCCGATGCGCGCGACGCGCGGTCGGGCGAGGTCGACACGCAGCTACTGGCCGCCGACGTCGAGGTGAGTAGGGGGGAACTTTCCGCGGGGTTCCAACGAGTTCTCGCCGTGATCACGGCAACGGCCGGGGAGGAACGCGAAACAGCGCGCAAGCGTCTGGTGGAGTTGTTCCTGCTCGCCCCGGAAGGTTCTCCGGAAGTCGCTGAGGCGCGCAAGAAGCTCGCGCTCGCGCTCTTCTGAGGAACCGGCCCGAATAGCCTCTACGCGTCTTCCTCGGCGTGGACGAACATCACGGTCCCGAGTGGGGGGAGTTGCACTAACGCGGAGGCGGGGAACCCATCGTGGGGTCCTTCCTTCGCCGTCACCATGCCGAGGTTGCCCACCCCTGATCGGCCGTAGGCGGACGCATCCGTGTTGAGGACCTCGCGCCACTGGCCCGTGCGGGGGAGGGGGAGGCGATAATTCTCGTGGGCGGAACCCGCGAAATTCACCGCAACCGCGACCTGTGAGCTCTCACCTTCGCGTAGGTAGGCGATGACGTTGTGGTCCCCGTCGCCCGCGACCAGCCACGTGAAACCGGCATGGGTGAAGTCATCCGCCCACAGCGCGGCGTGTTGGGTGTAGACCCGATTGAGGTCGCGAACGAGCTGGCGTACCCCCGCGTGCCCGGCTTCTTCGGAAATCTCCCACTGCAGGCTCTGGGATTCGGCCCATTCGTGTTCCTGGCCGAACTCACCTCCCATGAACAGAAGCTTCTTACCCGGATGAGTCCATTGGTAGGCGAACAGTGCCCGCAGCCCGGCGAGCTGCTGCCACCGGTCCCCGGGCATCTTCTGCAACAGAGAGCCCTTGCCGTGCACCACCTCATCGTGGGAGAGCGGCAGGATGAACTGCTCGGAGAAGGCGTACACGAGAGAGAAGGTCAACCCGCCGTGGTGGTAGCGGCGGTTGATCGGCGCTTCGGCGAGGTACCGCAGCGTGTCGTTCATCCACCCCATGTTCCATTTCAGGCCGAACCCGAGCCCGCCCACCGACGTCGGCGCGGTCACCCCCGGCCAGGCGGTGGATTCCTCGGCCATCATGATGATGCCGGGATAACGGCGGTAGGCGGTCGCGGTCGTCTCCTGCAGGAACTCGATCGCCTCGAGGTTCTCCCGCCCACCGCGAACGTTCGGTCGCCACTGGCCGGGCTGGCGAGAATAGTCGAGGTAGAGCATCGAGGCGACGGCGTCGACCCGGAGCCCATCGATGTGGAATTCCTCCAGCCAGTACAGGGCGTTGGCGACGAGGAAGTTCCGCACCTCGGGCCGGCCGAAGTCGAAAATGAGGGTGCCCCAATCGGTGTGTTCCCCGCGGAGGGGGTCGGGGTGCTCATACAGCGCGGTGCCATCGAACTTCGCGAGGGCCCAGGAGTCTCGCGGGAAGTGCGCGGGCACCCAGTCGAGGAGTACTCCGATCCCCGCTTCGTGCAGCGCGTTGACGAGGTAGCGGAATTCGTCGGGGGAACCGAAACGGGAGGTGGGGGCGTAGTAGGAGGTCACCTGGTATCCCCAGGAGGGCCCGTAGGGGTGCTCAGCGACGGGGAGGAATTCGACGTGGGTGAAGCCCATCCACGTCACGTACTCCACGAGCTCTTGCGCCAATTCTCGGTAGCTCAGTCCTTGACGCCAGGACCCCAGGTGCACCTCGTACACGCTCATCGGCCCGGTGTGGGGGTTCGTCTCGGCCCGGTCGGTGAGCCAGTGCGCGTCGCTCCAGGCGAAGGTCGATTCGGTGACGATCGAGGCGGTCGCCGGTGGCACCTCGGTAGCGCGCGCGAGGGGGTCAGCTTTGGCGTTCCAGGAGCCATCGGCGTAACAGATGTTGAATTTGTATAACGCCCCGGCCTTCACCCCGGGTATGAACACTTCCCACACCCCGGAATTCCCGAGGGTCCGCATGGAGCTCCCGGCGCCGTCCCAACCGTTGAAATCGCCGATCACCTGCACCGCGCGGGCATTGGGGGCCCACACCGCGAACGAGGTTCCCTGCACCTGCTGCCCGCTTCCCGGTGCGTCCAATTCCCGCAGGTGCGCGCCGAGTACCGTCCATAGGTGCTCGTGCCTCCCCTCGCCGATGAGGTGGAGGTCGATCTCGCCCAGGGTGGGGAGGAACTGGTACGGATCGCAGCCGCGGGTGCGGCTGCCGTCCTCGTAGCGGGCCTCGACCTCGTAGCCGGGAATATCCTCGCCGGGGATCTCCGCGGTCCAGATCCCGCGGTGTTCGTGCGTAGCGGGGATCTTCTCGCCGCCGATGTGGAAGGTCACGCTCTCGGCGAGGTGGCGCACGGTTCGCAGGATGACGCTGCCTTCACTCCGGTGTGCTCCGAGCACGTCATGCGGCGCGTAGTGGCTGCCCTGGGCGACCCGGTCGAGAAGGTCGGTGGGCAGGGATCTTAGGTGAGCCATGAGCTTTCCCCAATCGGGCGAACAGAGACGATGTGCGCAGCAGTGTGGTGGGGATGAAGCCGAACGTAGGCTTCTCGGCCCCACGTGTACACCTCGCCGCCGAGCAGGTCACGGGCCTCGAACGCGGCGTCTTCAGGCAGCCCCAGGGCGGCCATGTCGAAGAACACCATTCCTTCGCGTTCGGTGAACGGATCGAGGGTGAGGACGACGATGATCGTCTCGTTTCGCCCCTCGGGGTGGAAGCCGGCGGGCAGGTGCTTGGAGAAGGCGAGGATCGCCTCGTTCGAGGAATGCTGCACCGTGAGGTTACGCAGCTGGTGCAGGGCGGGGTGCTCGCGGCGGATCGCGTTCAACCGGGTGAGCAGATCGGAGATCCCGATCTCGTTTGCCGCCTGCCAATCGCGCGGGCGGTACTCGTACTTCTCGTAATCGATCTGCTCCTCCGCCCCCGGGCGGGCCACCGACTCGGCGAACTCGTACCCGGAGTAGATGCCCCACAGCGGGGAGCCCGTCGCTGCGAGGATCGCGCGGATCGCGAAGGCGGGCACGCCCCCTTGCTGCATGTAGGGGGTGAGGATGTCGTGGGTGGTGGGCCAGAACAAGGGCCGCATGACCGCCGCCTGATCCCCGCTCACCTCCACGAGGTAATCGGCGACCTCCTCCTTCGAGTTGCGCCAGGTGAAGTAGGTATAGGACTGGTGGAAGCCGATCGTCGCGAGGGTTTTCATCATCGCGGGTTTCGTGAACGCCTCGGAGAGGAACAGCACGTCGGGATGCTCCGCGGCGATATCGGCGAGGAGGCGCTCCCAGAACGGCAACGGCTTCGTGTGAGGGTTATCCACTCGGAAGGCGGTCACGCCCAGGTCGATCCACTCCTGGAGGATCCGGTGGATCTCCGCGTAGATCCCTTCCGGGTCGTTATCGAAGTTCACCGGGTAGATGTCCTGGTACTTCTTCGGCGGGTTCTCCGCATACGCGATCGAGCCATCGGCGCGGATCGTGAACCAGTCCGGGTGCTCGGCCACCCACGGGTGGTCCGGGGGGGCCTGCAGCGCGATGTCCAACGCGACTTCCATGCCCAGTTCCCGCGCCCGGGCTACGAAGGAAGCAAAATCCTTCTTCGTGCCCAGGTCTGGATGAATGGCGTCGTGCCCCCCGGCGGGAGAACCGATCCCGTAGGGGGAACCGGGATCGCCGGGTAGGGCGGTGAGCGTGTTGTTGCGGCCCTTGCGGTGCGTGCGACCGACCGGGTGGATCGGGGTGAGATAGACGACGTCGAAACCCATCTTCGCGATCCCCGGCAGCCGTTTCGCCGCGGTTGAGAAGGTGCCCGAGACCCATGTGCCGTCCTCGCGTTGATGAGCGCCTTCGGAGCGTGGGAAGAATTCGTACCAGGAGGCGAACAGCGCCTCCTTGCGGTGCACGATGAGGGGATATTCCGCGGATGCGCTGAGGAGATCCCGAAGGGGAAACTCCCGAAAGATCTCGCCGATACTCGGGTCGATGCCGGCGGCGAGGCGGGCGTGCGCGGGGCGGGCGTCGTCGCCGAGTCCGGCGGCG
>CAMXUZ010000188.1 GCA_947251855.1 uncultured Ruaniaceae bacterium | reverse complement strand
GGCGAAACCCGCGGGCGAGTCCGACCCGTACAAAAAGCCCCGCACCGCCGAGTCCGATGAGGAGCCCCGTGACGACGAACCCCGCGGCGACGCCTGAGGGTCTCCTCCTCGTCGACAAACCTGGCGGGCTCACCTCCCACGACGTCGTCAGCCGCGTCCGGTGGCTCGCGGGTACCCGGAAGGTCGGGCATGCCGGAACGCTTGACCCGATGGCCACGGGGCTACTCGTCCTCGGCATCGGGCGGGCGACCCGGCTGCTCACCCACCTCGTGGGCCTCGATAAGACGTATACGGCAACGATCCGGCTCGGGCAGACAACGTCGACGGACGACGCCGAAGGCGATACCCTCGCAGCGGAAGGCGCCGCGCTCACCCGGGAGGGCGTCCAGCGCGAGCTCCCCGCCCTCACCGGAGCGATCGAACAGGTCCCCTCCCAGGTATCGGCGATCAAGATCGACGGTAAACGTGCGTACGAGCGGGCGCGGGCGGGGGAGACCGTGCAGATCCCCGCCCGGTCCGTCACCGTCCACGAGTTCGCGATCACGGGCCTCCGCCCGGCGACAACGACCGCCGGTGTGGATGTCACGGATGTCGATGTGCGGGTGCGTTGTTCCTCGGGGACCTACATCCGGGCCCTCGCCCGTGACCTCGGTGAGCGTCTCGGGGTCGGCGGGCACCTCACCGCGCTTCGACGTAGCCACGTCGGCCCGTTCGACGTCACGCACGCGATGGAACTTCCCGAACGCTCGGATGATCGCCCCCCGCTGCAGGAACCGGCCTTCCTCACGCTGGCACACGCGCTGGCGGCGGCGTTTCCCATCCGGCTCGCCACCGAGGCTGAGGCTCGCGCCCTCTCCTACGGGCAAACCATCCCCGCCTCCATCGCGCCCGGGCCCACGGGGGTGCTCGGCCCCGGGGGCGATGCCCTCGCGGTCGTGGAGAACCGCGAGGGCAAGGCGCAGCCTATCCTCGTGCTCGCCCCCGCCTAGACTCGCCGGGGTTCCACGCCGTCAAACACGTTTGTTATACTTTTGTGACCTTCCGAGATGGGAGGTAACGAGATTATGACGAAGACTCCCATGCACGCCCCGCCCAGCGGCCCGCAGACACGCACTCGCCGGGAAATGCGCACGGATGTCCAGGCGCTGCGCGCTCTCGCAGTCGTGGCCGTGCTGGGATTCCACTTCGCTCCCAGCCTTCTCCCGGGCGGCTACGTCGGGGTGGACGTCTTCTTCGTCATCTCCGGTTTCGTCATCACGACGTTGATGATCACCGAGATCCGCAACACCGGCCGGCTGAGCTTCTCGAAGTTCTACGCCCGCCGGGCCCGCCGGATCCTGCCCGCCGCGACCGTCACGATCATCCTCACCGTGCTCGCCGGGATGTTGCTGTGGCCGCTCAACCTGTGGGAATCGCTCGGCAAGGACGCATTCTTCACCGCGGTCTTCGCCCAGAACTGGCACCTCGCCTCCGAATCGGTGGACTATCTCGCGGGCGGGGGGAACCCGAGCCCGATGCAGCACTTCTGGAGCCTGTCGATCGAGGAACAGTTCTACTTCCTCTGGCCCGCGGCGCTCGTGGGCGCGTACCTGCTCGTCCGTGCGATCCGGCGGAGAACCGCAGACTCCCCGGAGACAGATGCGGGCGGCGAGGGGTTGACGACGGCGGCCCTCCTCGTCCTCATCCCCACCCTCGTGCTGACCTTCTGGTGGTCGGTGAGCGCCGTGGCGCAGGGGGACGCCGCGGCATATTTCACCAGCCACACCCGCGCCTGGCAGCTCGCAGTAGGGGCGGGTCTCGCGGTGGCCTGGCCCGCGGTCAACCGGTTCACCGGCAACTCCGGAGCCGGGCTTGAACCCGGCACTGCCCGCCGCACCTGGCGCACCGGCATCCTCCTTCTCAGCGGAGCGGGGGCGGTGGGCTACGCCCTCGTCACCTTCTCCGGCGAAACTCCGTTCCCCGGCATCGCGGCGCTCGCGCCGACCCTGGGCACGGCGGTGCTCATCGCGGCGGGAATACCCGCGGCGAGGTGGGTGCGCTCCGCCCCCGTGCAGTGGCTAGGAAATGTCTCCTATTCGCTGTACCTCGTGCATTGGCCGATCGTGATCTTCCTGCCCAAGGTGTTCCCCGAACCCGTGTGGGCGGCCCTCGGTCTCGGACTTTCCCTCGTGCTCGCCGGGTGGAGCTACACCTACATCGAGCAGGGCCTGCCCCGGCTCCTTGCACGCTTCAACCCAGAAACTCTCAACCGGCGCACTCTGCTCGCCGGCGGGGCAGCGATCCTCACCGGCGTGAGCGTAGCCGCGGGAGCCCAGGGCATCTTCAGCCACAACGTGCACTCCTTGGAGGCCGAGGCCGACGAACTGCAGCAGGAAGAGCCGGACGGTTTCGGGGCGGACTCGATCGAATCTTCCGAATACACCGCGCTGCTGCCCGGCACCCGCGGCACCGCCCCGTCCCGGGCGACGGTGCGCGACGACCTCCCCGAGGGGTACGCCGACGGCTGCGTCGGCGGGAACACCGATCGGGACACCCCCGAATGCTCCTACGGTAGCGAGGACGCGGATGTGACCTGGGTGCTCGTCGGCGATTCCCACATCGACCAGTACCTTCCCGCCTTCCTGCAGATTGTGGAAAACCGAGACATCCGGCTCGTCACCTACTTCCACGCGAACTGCCCCTTCAACGCGAACCAGACCGAGCAGGACGTCGCCTGGGGCGACCCGTGCAAGGAGGCCAACGAACAGACGATGCAGCGCCTTGAGGACATGGACGCCGACCTCGTCATCACCTCCAACTGGACGGAGGGGGAGTGGGCCGGTGACCCCGTGGAAGGCTTCGAGGAGGCGTGGGAGAACATCCCCGCCCCGATCGTCGTCATCGCGGACAACCCGGCGATGAAACCCGGAGACGGCACCACCTCCTGCGTCGTCGAGAACTACCCCGACACCGAGACGTGCGCGATCCCGCGGGAGGAGGCCCTGCCCGCGGACTACCAGCTCCCGGCCGCCGAAGCCGCCGCGGGCAACGAGGATGTCGAAGTGCTCAACCTCACCGACGCCTACTGCACCGAGGACGAATGTCCGCCGGTGATCGGCAATGTCATGGTCTACCGCGACCCGCACCACATCACCGCAACCTACATGCGCACCCTCGCGCCAGTGCTGTGGGAGGAGCTCTCAGGAATCGCGGCGTCCGCAGCCGCGGGCTAACCGCGCCGCAGCGGGGCCGTGGCGCTCGCGCGCCCGCGATTCTGGCAGAATAACTAGGGGTGTTACCGGCGGAAGGGAACGATACGTGCACGAGTGGCAAGGCCTGAGCGAGGTCCCGAACGATCTCGCGGGCGCGGCCGTGACGATCGGCAACTTCGACGGCGTCCACAGCGGCCACCGGGCCGTCCTCACCCAACTCGTTGCCGCCGCTGAGAATCACGGGGTGCCGGCCGTCGTCGTGACGTTCGATCCCCACCCGCGCCACGTGCATCGCCCGAGCGACGCTCCGCCGCTGCTCACCGGAGCGAAAGACCGCAACGACCTGCTGGCCGAAGCGGGGGTCGACGCGGTGCTCACCCTGGAGTACTCCCTCGAATTCGCCGCCCAGTCGCCGCGGGAGTTCGTGCGCACGTACTTCGTTCAGGGCCTTCGGGCCCGTGCCGTCGTCGTGGGGGAGGACACACGCTTCGGTGCCGACAACACCGGCGACGTGGGCATGTTGGCGGAGCTCGGTGAGGAATTCGGCTTCGAGACGATCGTCGTCGCCGACCTCCCGGTCGATGGCACGACCCGCCGTGCCTCCTCCACCTGGGTCCGGCAACTGCTCGCCGCAGGTGATGCCCGCGCCGCCGCGCGGATCCTCGGCCGGCCCCACGGGATGCGGGGCACGGTCGTGCGTGGGGAGGCCCGGGGGAGGGAAATGGGATTCCCCACCGCGAACCTGTCCAAGAACGCGACGGGCATCATCCCGGCCGACGGGATCTACGCCGGGTGGTTGCACGTCGTCAACGGGATCCACCCCGTGCGCATGCCCGCGGCGATCTCCGTGGGCACCAATCCCACGTTCGTCGGTGTCGAGCGGGTCGTGGAAGCCCACGTGCTCGGCCGACTCGATCTGGAGCTCTACGGCGAGGAAGTCATCGTCGAGTTCGTGCAGCAGCTGCGCCCGATGTTGAAGTTCGACGACGTCGCCGAACTCATCGACCAGATGAACTACGATGTCGACCACGCCGCCGATACCCTCGGTGTGCCGCGTCCCACAAACAGAATCGGTTGGCAGACCCCCTCTGCCTGATAGTGTTGTACTCGCCGTTAGATCGGCCGCGGAATTGTCGTGCCCGGGAGAACCTGCCCCGGCGCTCTGCGCAATGAGTAAATGAAGGAGACGCGCGTGGCTCTAGCTGCTGACGTCAAGAAGAAGATCATCGCCGAATACGCCACGGGCGAGGGCGACACCGGATCCCCCGAGGTCCAGGCCGCACTCCTGACCGAGCGGATCACCGGCCTCACTGAGCACCTCAAGCACCACGAGCACGACCACCACTCACGCCGTGGTCTGATGCTCCTCGTGGGGCAACGCCGTCGTCTGCTCGGCTACCTGCGCGACACGGACATCGAACGTTACCGCAGCCTGATCGAACGCCTCGGTCTGCGGCGCTAATACGTGAACCGGCTCGGGCCCAGCAGGGTCCGAGCCAGTTTGTAGTGCAGACCGCACAATTTCATCTCAACCCATCGCCCGGTTCCCCGCTGGTCCTCGGTAGTGGCCCCCGGAGTAGCACATTCCGTGGGCCTCGATCGATGACCGCCGCCGGTGCCGGGCATCCATCATGACGAAGGAGGGCTCATGGAAGGCCCAGAAATCACTTACGCCGAAGCAACCCTGGACAACGGAAGCTTCGGAAAACGCACGATCCGGTTCGAGACCGGCCGTCTCGCCCAGCAAGCCTCGGGCTCGGTCGTCGCCTACCTCGACGAGGAGACGATGCTCCTGTCGACGACGACCGCCGGCTCTCGCCCTCGGGAAGGGTTCGACTTCTTCCCCCTCACCGTAGACATCGAGGAACGCCAGTACGCCGCGGGTAAGATCCCCGGCTCGTTCTTCCGCCGCGAGGGCCGCCCCTCCACGGACGCGGTGCTCGCCTGCCGCCTCATCGACCGCCCGCTGCGGCCGCTGTTCGTCGAGGGGCTGCGCAACGAGGTCCAGATCGTCGGCACGATCCTGTCGATCCACCCCGACGACTCCTACGACGTGCTCGCGATCAACGCCGCCTCGCTGTCCACCCAGATCTCCGGCCTGCCCTTCTCCGGGCCCGTCGGCGCGGTGCGCATCGCGCTCATCGACGGCCAGTGGGTCGCCTTCCCGCGCTACTCCGAACTCGAGAAGGCCGTGTTCTCCATGGTCGTTGCCGGGCGCATCGTCGGTGACGACGTCGCGATCGCAATGATCGAGGCCGAAGCGTCCGACAACGCGTGGGAACTCCTGCAGTCCGGCGTGGCCGCCCCGACCGAAGAAGTCGTGGCTGAAGGGCTGGAGGCGGCCAAGCCGTTCATCTCTCAACTCGCCCAGGCCCAACTTGACCTCGCCGAGAAGGCCGCGAAGGAAACCCAGGAATTCCCGGTGTTCCTCCCGTACGAGGACGACGCCTACGCGGCCGTGGAATCGAAGGTGACCGCCGACCTCGAGGCCGCGCTGGCCATCGCGGGTAAGCAGGAACGCGAGAACCGCCTCGAGGAGATCCTCGAGGGCATGCACGCCGACCTCGACGCGCAGTTCGAGGACCGCGAGAAGGAACTGTCCGCCGCGTTCCGGGCGATCCAGAAGCAGGTGATCCGCAAGCGGATCCTCACCGACGGCTTCCGCATCGACGGCCGCGGCCTGCGCGACATCCGCACCCTGACCGCCGAGGTTGAAGTGCTCCCGCGCGTGCATGGCTCTGCCCTGTTCGAACGCGGCGAGACCCAGATCCTCGGGGTGACGACGCTGAACATGCTCAAGATGGAGCAGCAGCTCGACACGCTCTCACCGGTCACCCGCAAGCGGTACATGCACAACTACAACTTCCCGCCGTACTCCACCGGGGAAACCGGTCGGGTCGGCTCGCCCAAGCGCCGCGAGATCGGCCACGGTGCGCTCGCCGAACGGGCCCTCGTGCCCGTGTTGCCCACCCGCGAGGAATTCCCCTACGCGATCCGCCAGGTCTCCGAGGCGCTCGGGTCGAACGGGTCCACGTCGATGGGTTCGGTCTGTGCCTCCACCCTCTCGCTGCTCAACGCCGGTGTGCCCCTGCGCGCCCCGGTCGCCGGAATCGCGATGGGACTGGTTTCCGACGAGATCGACGGCGAGACCCGGTTCGCGGCCCTCACCGACATCCTCGGCGCCGAAGACGCCTTCGGCGACATGGACTTCAAGGTCGCCGGAACCCGCGATTTCGTCACCGCGATCCAGATGGACACGAAGCTCGACGGCATCCCCGCCTCCGTGCTCGCTGACGCACTGAGCCAGGCGAAGGACGCGCGCCTGCACATCCTCGACGTCATGGGCGAAGCGATCGACGTGCCCGACGAGATGGCCCCGACCGCCCCGCGGATCATCACGGTCAACGTGCCCGTGGACAAGATCGGCGAGGTCATCGGCCCCAAGGGGAAGATGATCAACCAGATCCAGGACGACACGGGCGCCGACATCTCGATCGAGGACGACGGCACCGTATTCATCGGCGCCGTCGACGGCCCCTCGGCCGAAGCCGCCCGCGAAGCGGTCAACGCGATCGCGAACCCGCAGATGCCCGAGGTGGGCGAACGCTTCATCGGAACCGTCGTGAAAACGACGTCGTTCGGGGCGTTCATCTCCCTCTCCCCGGGCAAGGACGGCCTGCTGCACATCTCCCAGGTGCGCAAGCTCGTCGGCGGGAAGCGGATCGACTCGGTCGACGATGTGCTGTCGGTGGGGCAGAAGCTCCAGGTGGAACTCGCCGAGATCGACCCCCGCGGCAAGTTCTCCCTGCACGCGATCGTGGATGAAGACGAAAGCAAGGATTCCGAGGACGACTAAGTGCCACGGCTGATCCTGGGCTCGGCGCACGACCCGAGCACCGAGGTAATCATGGAGAACGGCGGGGCCACCATGCGCCGCTCCGTTCTCCCCGGCGGGATCCGGGTGTTGACCGAACACATGCCCGGGTCCCGCTCCGCCGCGTTCGGGGCGTGGGTGGCGGTGGGCTCCCGGGACGAAACCGACGGCCATCACGGTTCCACCCACTTCCTGGAACACCTGCTGTTCAAAGGGACCCCGCAGCGCAACGCGATGGAGATCGCCTCCGCGTTCGACGCGGTCGGTGGGGAATCCAACGCGGCCACCTCCAAGGAGTACACCGTCTACTACGCGCGGGTACTCGACAACGACCTGCCGATGGCGATCGACGTCATCATCGACATGGTCACCTCCTCGGTGCTCGAGGGCGGGGAATTCGAAGCCGAACGTGGGGTCATCCTCGAAGAGCTCGCGATGAGTTTCGACGACCCGATCGACGTCGCCCACGAGCAGTTCGCTACCTCGATCTTCGGCCCCCACCCCCTCGGCCGCCCGATCGGAGGCACCCCGGAAACGATCCGAGCGATACCACGAGACGCCGTCGCGGAACACTACGCGCAGAATTACCGCAGCGACGAACTCGTCATCACTGCCGCAGGCAACGTCGACCACGACGCCGTGTGCGCTCGGGTACTCGAGGCGATCCGGGCCGGGGGCTGGGACACCGACTCCGGCGCGATGCCCGTGCCGCGGCGATCCCCCGACACTGCCAGCGCCAACCTCATTCCCACCGGCGGGAGCGAGGAACGCCTCATCCGGCCCACCGAGCAGGCGAACATCCTCCTTGGTGGCCCCGGCATCACCAGTCAGGACGAGCGCCGCTACGACTTATCGGTCCTCAGCGCGATCCTCGGCGGTTCCATGAGCTCCCGGCTGTTTCAAGAGATCCGGGAGAAACGGGGGCTCGCCTACTCCGTGTTCTCGTTCGCCTCCGGGTTCACCGACGCCGGCATGTTCGGCATGTATGCCGGGTGCACGCCGGGGAAGGTGGAGGAGGTCGTGGGCCTGTTGGAAACGGAGCTGGAGAAGATCGCCACGGATGCGGTCGATTCCGATGAACTCGCCCGCGGGATCGGGCAGGTCGCCGGGGGCCTCGTGCTCGGGATGGAAGACTCCGGTTCCCGGATGTCGTGGCTGGGCCGGGCGGAACTCGCCCTCGGGGAGGTCCTCTCCCTCGACGAGCAGCTCCTTCGGATCCAGTCGGTCACGGCGGAGCAGGTGCGCCAAATGGCGGCGGACCTGTACCAACAGCCGCGCCACCTCGTCGTCGTCGGGCCATAAGACTCTTGTGCGCGGCAAACCGCGCGCCATAAGCTGTGCCCCTCACCTCACCACGGAAGGGCCGGACCATGGCAGTCTCACTCGCAACCTACATCGCCCTGCCGGGCACCATGGCTGAAGCGATGTCGCATTGGCACGAAGTGTTCGGCGGCGATCTGCAGATCCAGTACTACCGGGACGCCCCGATGGAAGAGTTGGGCTTCGAACCGGACCCGGACGCGGTCGCCCACGCGACGCTGTTGTTGCCCGGAGGGGTCATCGCCGGCGGCGACGCGGCCGACCGTGCGAACGAGTACCCCGTGCGGGGGACCGCCTACTCCCTGCTCTACACCACCGATACCCCTGAGGAAGCACGGCGGCTCATCGACGGGCTCCTCGCCGGCGGCGGCAATGAGGGGATGCCGTTCGAAAAGGCGCCGTGGGGTGATTGGTACGGGCAGGTGTTCGACCGTTTCGGGGTGATGTGGGCGTTCTCCTGCGAGAGCTAACCGGCGGCATGCGTTAGCCCCGAACGATCACGTCCGCTCGATCTTTCGTCAGCGCGACGAGACGGCCATTGGGAAGATCGACGTTCTCCACCCACCCGTTCGCCTCCTGCGCGGTTTCGCCATGCGCAACGCGGCGGGCGACGAGGCGCCGGCGCAACTCCCTGTCCGGAACGTCGAGGTACCAGACGGCGTCCAACAACGGGCGTACACGCTCCCACCCCTGGCCCTGGTGGAGGAGGTAGTTCCCTTCGGTGACGACGAGCGGTACCGCCGACGGGATCGGCAACGCGGAAGCGATCGCGATCTCGCGCGAACGATCAAACTGCGGGGCGTACACCACCGGGTCGCACGCGGCCCTCACCCGCTGCAGGAGAGCGGTGTAGCCCGCGACGTCGAATGTGTCCGGGGCGCCTTTGCGCTCCCTGCGCCCGAGGGCGATGAGCACGTCGTTCGAGAGGTGAAAGCCGTCCATCGGGAGACTCACGGCGCGGGCGCCGAGTTCCTCGGTAAGCGCGCGCACGAATGAACTCTTCCCGCTGCCGGGCGGGCCGGTGACGCCGATGACGCGGCGCGTGGAATCACCGGCAAGTTCGCGGCACCGGGCGAGCAGGTGGGCCGCGGTGCGGATCTGGGGCGTTGCCGGAGTCACGGGGGAAGGGTACCCGCCCCGGCGCGTTGGATCCACCCGGCGGGTAAATCTCGCGAAAGCTGATGAGGATGGGAGAGGATGAGGAAATGCTCTCCACTGAAGAAATTCTGGACACGTTCGTTTCCGCGGCCGACTCGCTCGTCCACGATTTTGACGTCGTCGATTTCCTCCACATGCTCGTGTTGCGCACCGCCGCGATCGCCGGTGCTGCGGAGGCCGGGATCCTCCTCACCGACGGCAACGGAAACCTCACGTGCATGGCGGCATCTGACGATGACGCACAGTTGCTGGAGGTGTTTCAAGCCCAACTGGAGGAGGGGCCGTGCCACGACGCGTTCAACTCCGGTGAGCCGGTAGTGAACCTCGAACTCAGTAGCGCCGCCGACCGCTGGCCCGTATTCGTTCCAAAGGCGCTGGCGATGGGGTACGAGTCCGTTCACGCGCTACCCATGCGATTACGCACCGAGCGGCTAGGCGCCCTCAATCTGTTCAGCCCGCGGGCGGTGGAGTTCGACGATGAGGGGCTGCGGATCGTGCAGGCACTCGCCGACATCGCAACGATCGCGATCATTCAAGAGCGCAGCATCCGACTCGCCGAGGACACCACCTCCAAGCTCCAAGGGGCGTTGGTCAGCCGCATCGTTATCGAACAGGCGAAGGGGATCCTCGCCGAACACAGCAACACCAATCCCGACCAGGCGTTCGTCTTGCTGCGTTCCTATGCCCGGCAGAACCGCTCGCCGCTACGAGAGGTGTGCGAGTGGGTGGTCAATGATCCCTCCGCCACCGACGAACTCCTAGAGTTCCACCGATCCAGCCTGGAAACCCCCTGACTCTGGTCACGTGGCTCCAGATCTCTCCTCCGATCGGAGTCAAGCCCCTAGGCTGGTACCGGCCCGCCGAGTACCTTCAAGTGACTGCAGAAGTCGGCCAGGGTGCCCAGGGGCGACGAACTTCGCGGCAGTGGGGTGGGCGAGGGGGCGCTGAGAGCGAGGGAGAACGTGCCGGATAACAGTTGGCGAATGAGAGCCTACCGGCTTGCCCTTGCCCACGTTTCTCCAGAAGGGGGCAACGTCGTGAACATCAGCACGCTCTGTCGCGCGCTGTGCCGGGAGCTCGGCGCACTCGATGTCGCCGTTACTCTCACGTCCTTGGAACCTACCGATGCTGTCCTCGGGGAGGCCAACTGCACCGACACGTATCTGAGTGACCTGGAAGTGACGGCGGCCCAGGGGCCCGCCGGGGAGGCTGTGGCGCGCCGCCGCCCGTGCCTGCTTCCCCGCCTGGCGGAGGCGTTCGAGCGGTGGCCGGGATTCGTGGCTCTCGCCGGTGAGAGGGGCGTGGCCAGCGTGTACGCATTCCCGCTCGGAGAGAGGGCGGACCCCATGGGCGCACTGACCATCTACATGGCGAAGCCCGATGCATTGGATGAACAGCAGTTAAGCCTTGCTCGCGGGGCAGCCGAGCTTGCCTCCGGGATTCTTCTCAACGACCGTCCCGATGTGCTCCAGTTCAACAGCGATGGGTGGTACAGCGCCCGCGAGGGCAGGTCCGAGGTTTATCAAGCCCAGGGGATGGTGGGTGTGGAGCTGCGGATGGCGTTGCCTGAAGCGATCGCGCTCATGCGAGCGCATGCGTTCGCCTCGGGAATGACGCTGACGGAGGTCGCCGGCGAAATCGTGCAGGGGCGGGTTTCTCTACGCAGCGATCAGGCGTGACGGCAGGGGAGTAATCGCGCGGAGACGGCGCCGTCCGCCCCCTACTTGGGGCGCGCCGGCTCGTGACCGTGGAGAATCTCGTTCGGACCTGTCGTTGCGGCGGGCTCCGGTTCGGGGATCATCTGCAGACCTTCGGGTGCGTTCGCGCTGCGCAATAGCAGTTCGATCCACATCCGATTCGGGGTTGCCACTCGGTTTCCCGAGAAGACGAACTCCACGGGAATCGTCGGATTCATCCAAATGGTCGACCGCCCTGACCCGCTGTCCAGGCCGTGTGGCCAGGACATCGCAAAACTCTCTCCGCGCCGGAGTTTGATGAGAATTACCGCTTTCAGATGTGCGAGCGTTCTATCCTCAATTTCGACCTCTCGGCGACCCTGCCCGTAAATTAACTTACCCATGAGTTTCTCCAAAATCGCGAATCAGGTCCTGCGTGACTACCTGCATGAACTTTCGGATAAACAAAAACCTCGAGAACGCGCCAAGGTAATCTCGCGTCGTCGAGGTCTGGGACGAATATCCTCACAATAGTGCACTTCTTCCTCGATTGCATAGCTCGGGTTATGAATCACCCGGCCAAAGTGTCACGAAACTGATGCGCGCGAAGCGGGAATCCGTTCGCTTCTTCCGGCTCGGCAAGCCGGGCCGGACGCCGCTACTGGAGTTCAGCGCCCAAAGCCCCACGGGTGTGGGCTGTCACGCGCGGTTCACAGAGATTTCAATCCGGCGCGCGAGGCTGTCCGAGACCGCCACGCGCGCGGAATGGGTTAGGAGGTCCGGCCTGAGCGGAACAGTTGGGCCGCCTTGCGCAGCGCTGTGCGTGCCCGGCGCCGATCGCCCGCAGCGTCGTAGGCCCAGCCCAGGTGGAACCACCCGCGCCAGTCCTCCGGCGCGGTTTCCACCACGTGTGCGAACTCAGAGAACTGCGCGGCCGCGGCCGCCTTGTCGATCCGCCCGGCGTGCGATCGGGGCAGATCGTCTACGACGAGCTCGCCTTTGGCTTCCAGCGCTGCGTACATCGCCGCGACAGCGCGGGCTTGGCGCCATTCGTTCCAGGCGAACCACACGGTGACGGCGGGAACGATGAGCGCGGCTGCTCCGATCCCGATCGCTGCGGGCGTGCCCGTTTGCATGAGCACGACCGCCCGGGCTCCCACGAGCCACACGTACAGGCCGAGCAGCGCCGTCATCGCGGCAGCGTAGGCGAGCCCTTTGCGGCTCATAGGTCGAGCAGGGGATCGAGGCCCACGGTAAGGCCCGGCCGGGAGACGACCTCGCGGATCGCGAGGAGTACCCCCGGCATGAAGGAACTGCGATCGAAGGAATCGGTGCGGATGAGTAGTTGCTCACCGGGGTTGCCGAACAGGATCTCTTCGTGAGCGACGAGGCCCCGCAGGCGCACCGCGTGGACTCGCACGCCCTCAACGTCCAGGCCGCGAGCCTCCTGCCCGGTTTCCGTGGCGTCGGGCACGGCGCCGAGGCCCGCCTGGGTCCGGGCGGCGGCAATGCCCCGGGCGGTGTGCATTGCCGTCCCGGACGGGGCATCCACCTTATTCGGGTGGTGCATCTCAATCACTTCTGCCGATTCGAAGTACTTCGCGGCCTGCGCGGCGAACCGCATCGCGAGGACGGCCGAAAGGGCGAAGTTCGGTGCGATGACCACCCCGAGATCGGTTCCGGCCAGCCGTTCCTCGACGCTGCGCAGCGACGTCTCGGTCCACCCGGTGGTGCCGACGACGGCGTGGATGCCGGCGTCGGCGAGGGCGTGCACGTTTGCCTGAGTTGCGCTCGGGAGCGTGAAGTCTACCGCGACGTCGACGGCGCCGGCGAGGCCAGCGATGTCCGCTCCGCGACCAAGCTTCGCCGCGAGTTCCATGCCCGGATCATTTTCGATAGCTTCGCAGGTGGCCCGGCCCATCCGGCCAGAAGCGCCGAGGACAGCTACACGTAAAGTCATGGTTCAACTCTAGACCGGCTCGCCGCGCCGCCGGGACGGCGCGGCGAGCCGGCTACCGTGAGGCCCTCAGGGCTCGCCGAACTCCGCGCCGTAGGCTTCCTCGATCACTTCCGTTCCGTTGGCGTCGAGCCGGCGCCGCACCCCCAGGGGCGCGAGACCGGCGGCGGTGAGGAAGGCGATCCGCTCGCCGTCCGCCTTGATCGCCCACGTGCGGACGTGGCTCGCGCCGGTCGTCTTGAGGATGTCGGTGCACGCCGCGAGGAGCCGGGAGCCATGGCCCTTACGCACGTGCTGCGGGTGCACCTCGAGGACGACGATCTCCCCAGTGTTCTCATCGGCTGGCGCAAGCGCGGCGAATCCCACAATGTTCGGGCCGTCACACGCGCTGAGCAGCCGATGTTTGGCCGTGGGCGGGTTCGCGATCGCTTCCCCCCACGCGCGGGCGAAATCGGACGCATCGGCGTCCTCAAGTACGGACGAGGGGAGGAGGTTGGCGCTGCGCCACGCGGCGAGTTGGATCTCCCCGAGCGTTGGGGCGTCTTCGGGGAGGGAGGGACGGACGGAGACGTCGGCGCTGAAACCACGAGGCTGGGACATCCCCCCACCTTAGTACCCGCTCTCCTCGGGCCGCGCCCGCGGCGGCAGGGCGCGTGGGATGCGCCAAAGATCGGTGTTTCGCGGTAGGTTAGAGGCATGTCTCTTCCCTCGCGCAGCTTTGGTTCGGTGGCCGTGGCGATGGTCACCCCGATGAACCCCGACGGCTCCGTCGACTACGCCTCCACCCGCCGGCTCGCCGCGCAGCTCGTCGCCGACGGCTGCGACGCGATCGTGCTCGCGGGAACGACCGGCGAATCCCCGACGACGCACACCCCCGAGAAGGACGAAGTCATCCGGGTGGTTGTTGACGAGATCGGCGGGAAAGCGATGATCATCGCGGGCGCAGGGTCCAACGACACCGCCCACGCGACGCGGATCGCGACCTCGGCAGAAAAGGCCGGGGCAGATGGGCTCCTCGTCGTCTCTCCCTACTACAACCGCCCCTCCCAGGAAGGCGTGTACCGCCACATCCGCACGATCGTGGAAGCGACCTCGCTGCCCGCGATGGTGTACGACATCCCCGGGCGCACGGGAGTGGCGATCGGAGACGACTGCCTCGACCGGCTCGCGGCCGTGGAGCAGATCAAAGCGATCAAGGACGCGACCGGCGATGTTCCCCAGGGGTTCGACCGGATGCGCCGCACCGGCTTGGAGTTCTACTCCGGGGACGACGCCCTCAACCTCGCGTGGCTCGTGCACGGCGCTTCGGGCGTGGTATCCGTCGTCGGCCACGTGGTCGCCGCGCAGTACCGAAAGATGGTGCAGGCGATCGACGAGCGCGACCTCGACACGGCGCGCGATCTCTCCGCGCAACTATCCCCGGTGGTCGAAGGGATCATGGGCGGGGGCCAGGGCGCCGTCATGGCGAAGGCCGCCGTGCACCTACAAGGGCACATCGACCACCTCACTGTACGTTCCCCGCTCGTGCAAGCAGATGAGGCAGAACTTGCCGCCTTGCGCGACGTGCTACTCACACACAACCTATTGGAGAATTAATGACAGCACCGCACCTCGAACTCGGGTATCCGGACAGATTGCCTGAGGGAGGTTTGCGGATAGTCCCCCTCGGGGGACTGGGCGCCGTCGGCCGGAACATGGCCGTACTGGAATTTGCTGGGCGGCGCCTCATCATCGACTGCGGGGTACTCTTCCCCGACGACATCCGCGAACCCGGTGTTGACCTCATCCTGCCGGACTTTTCCTACATCGAAGACCGGTTGGACGACGTCGAGGCCGTAGTTCTCACCCACGGGCACGAAGACCACATCGGCGCTGTGCCGTTCCTGCTGAAACTGCGCGAGGACATCCCCCTGGTGGGTTCCAAACTCACCCTCGCCCTCGTGGAAGCGAAACTCAAAGAACACCGAATCAAGCCGGTGCTCAAGGAGGTCGTGGAGGGCGACCGCACCCACCTGGGGGCCTTCGACTGCGAATTCGTCGCCGTCAACCACTCCATCCCGGACGCGCTCGCCGTCGCGGTGCGCACCCCGGCGGGCATGGTGTTGCACACCGGGGACTTCAAGATGGACCAGCTCCCCTTGGACGGGCGGATCACCGACCTGCGGGCCTTCGCCCGGCTCGGGGAGGAGGGCGTGGACCTGTTCATGACCGACTCCACCAACGCCGAGGTGCCCGGGTTCAACATGGCCGAACGGGAGATCGGTGACGTCCTCGACCGGGTGTTCGAGAAGGCCTCCGGGCGGATCGTCGTCGCGTCCTTCGCCTCGCATATGCACCGGGTGCAGCAGGTGCTCAACACCGCCTCCACGCACGGGCGACGGGTCGCGTTCGTCGGCCGGTCGATGGTGCGCAACATGGCGATCGCTGCCGACCTCGGCTATCTCGACCCGCCCGCGGGGGTGCTCATCGACTTGAAGGACGTGGAGTCCCTTCCCGAGGACGAGGTGGTGCTCATGAGCACCGGCTCGCAAGGGGAACCGATGGCGGCGCTGTCCCGGATGGCTGCCGGGAGCCACAAGATCACCATCGGCCCAGGCGACACGGTCGTGCTCGCCTCCTCCCTCATCCCGGGCAACGAGAACGCGGTGTTCCGGGTGATCAACGGGCTCACGCGGCTCGGCGCGAACGTCGTGCACCAGGCGAACGCGAAGGTGCACGTCTCCGGCCATGCCTCCGCCGGGGAACTGCTGTACTGCTACAACATCGTGCGCCCGACCAACGTCATGCCCGTGCACGGAGAGGTGCGTCACCTCGTCGCCAATGGCGCCCTCGCGGTGAAAACCGGGGTGGACCCCCAGCGGGTCGTGCTCGCCGAGGACGGGGTGGTCGTTGACCTCGTCGACGGCCGGGCGCGGATCGTCGGCGCGGTTCCGTGCGAGTACGTGTATGTCGACGGCAAGTCGATCGGGGAGGTGACCGAGGACGAACTGCAGGACCGGCGGGTGCTGTCCTCCGAGGGGTTCATCTCGATCTTCACCGTGGTCGATCCCAAGACCCGCAAGGTGGTCACCGAACCCCAGATCCACGCCCGGGGGGTCGCCGAGGAGGAGGCCCGGTTCGAAACGATCCTCCCGCAGATCGTCACTGCCCTGGAAGCGTCGATGAACGAGGGGAAGACCTCGCCGAAGCAGCTGCAGCAAGTGGTGCGGCGCACGGTGGGCCAATGGGCCGGGCGCAAGCTGCGTCGCCGGCCGATGA
>CAMXUZ010000187.1 GCA_947251855.1 uncultured Ruaniaceae bacterium | reverse complement strand
CGCGCCACCGATCGAGCACGCCCCGGGAGGGGTTGGCGAGCGCGGCGAGCGGACCGCCGGACGTTGCCCCGGCGAGCCACGTCGTCGTCGGACCGCCGTAACCGATCGCCCCTTCAGCGACGTCTTCGCTCACTTGATTCGCGGCCGCCGTGGGAGCCGCGCCGATCTGGTTGTTGAGGGTGAGTTCGGTGCGCCGTTGGGTTTCTAACGCAGCGACCGTTTCGAGCACGTCGTGGCGCAGGGCCGGCCACGCACCGCGCACGGTGCGGGCGATGACGGAACGGGACTGCGCGCTCTTGCCGATCACACTGAGCCACGCGGCGAACTCGGCGACGAGCTTGGCATCGAGCACGCCTTCATGGGGGCCGACGTCCGGGATCACGAAGTACGGCACGGAGCCGAATCCGTGGTCGTTCATGCGGGTGAACAGGTCGGCGCGGATCTGGGCGAGGGAGTCGGGATTGACCCGGTTGAGGGCGACGGCGAGGGAGACTCCCCGTTCGTCGGCTTCTTGCAGGCGGGCCCAGGGTACGGCGTCCCCATAGCGCGTGCCGGAGGTGACGAACACCCACAGGTCGGCGAGTTCGATGAGCTTATCGGCGATCGAGCGGTTCGCCTCGTAGACCGAGTCGAGGTCGGGCGCGTCGAGCACCGCGACACCGCGGGCGACGTTCTCGTGCTCCTTGAGCCGGGCGAGTTCGAGCACCGGGTGCTGCTCGAGCAGTTCGGCGTCCTTCGGGTGGGTGATGAGCACCGGTTCCCGGGTCGTCGGGCGCAGCACGCCCGCGGTGGAGACTTCCTCCCCGACGACGGAGTTCACGAGCGTGGACTTTCCCGCGCCGGTGGATCCGCCGACGACGACGAGGAGGGGGGCCGAGACCTGGCGCAGGCGCGGGAGCAGGTGGTTGCGCAGTTGGGCAGCGACCCGGTCGCGCCGTTCGCGCGCCTCATGAGCATCCGGGGTGTTGAGGGTGAACTTCGCAGACTCGATCCCTTCCAGGAGGTGTTCGATCACCTCAACCATGGGAAGGCGCGGGCCGGTTTCGTTTGTGCTCACAGGATAACTGTGCCTGGTTTCACGCGCCTATCCAACTCGAAGCGCCGCATCGGCGTGTATTTACGCTGCTGGCGCAGGCAAACCGACCGCTGTCGCCCAGGGCGCAATCGCTCGTGGCTGCGTAGACTCAAGTCGTGGCGCTATGCTCTGATGCGGGCGTGGGAACTGTGCCGCGCTCCTGCCCTCGTAGCTCAATGGATAGAGCAACGGCCTTCTAATCCGTAGGTTGCAGGTTCGAGTCCTGCCGGGGGCGCTCCCACTTATGCTCGTGACCTGGGGCTACACAATATCAGGCCGACCATGACCAGGACGGAACATCTCGAGCAGAGTTCGAATACTTTGCGCTACTCTGCTGCATCACCCGCCGTCCATGCGCTGATCGGGTTCGCTAAACAAGAGCACTGCTGATTGCGGGCTGTAGAGTTTCGCGATCGTTGCAATGAAGACGATGCATGGATCTGCTGCGCTAGTTACGTGCGGACACGCGGTAGGCACGACCCGCGCGTTGACATCGAACCCGAACTGAAGATCGTGGCGATGCTAAAGTTCTGGTGCCCGCGACAATCTACTAAGCAGCGTCGGAACGCGTATGGAGGATGAGGCGAACCAAGGTCGGCTGCCCTCATCGAAGGGTTGGTGTACCGTCTAGTTCTGACGGGCAGACTGGAATTGCAGTCGCCCCGGAACTGCATCAGTGCTGATCAGCATGAGGATGCGTTCGTTCCAAGACCAGGATCACGTTCTCGGCTCGTGAGTGTGTTCGCCGGTGTGGAACCCAGGAGTCCGTTCGAGCACCTTCGGATTCGTGTGAACCCGTCTTTATGTACCCGCTCGTTGGTGAAGGGAATCGCCGCTCATGAATGCTCGCTCACCCGCGCCCTTGCCCCGGCGACTTGGCGCCGCCGCGTGGCGGATCGCCGTCATCGTTCTCCCCCTTAGCGCAGCCCTTGCCTTGATCGCGAATTTGGTGCCCGCGCCACAGAATCTTTCCGATCCGCGATCCCTCGTGATGAGGATCGCGGCAGGTGTTGCGTTCAGCGCCCTCACACTCGGTCTCATCGCTCTGCTCGTGCGCGCAGCAGACCACAAGCCGATGAGCGCCGCCGGACTGACTCCTATTCGTAGCGGGTGGCGGCTTGCCCTGTGGGGCGCGGCGCTCTGGACTGTTCCCGCCGCTGCAACGTTCGCTCTCCTCGCGCTCCTCGGCGCCCCCGTGAGCGCGACCGTGCCAGCAACAGAACTCCTCCAGATCGTTCTCCTCCTCCTGCTCGCCGTGCTCCTCGGCGAAGCCCTCCCCGAGGAGGCCGTTTTCCGCGGATATCTCACCAGGGCACTAGGCATGGTCGCGAGCGGATGGTCAGTCATCATCATCCAAGCCGTGATGTTCACGGTGTTTGCCGGGATCATGCGACAGAACTGGACCGTCACTGACCTCTCCCTCTTCCTCACGATGGGAATCGGGTTCGGTTACCTGCGCATGCTCACGGGCTCGGTCTGGATGTCCATCGGCTTCCACACCGCCTTCCAAACCGGTTCACAGCTCGTGCTCAGTCACGACGCCGTCTCTTTCGCGGGCGATGCCGGTACTGCAATGCTCGCGCTCGGGGTGGTCCCATTCACGCTCGCCGCCATTCTCGTGTCCACGACCCGGCCCCCACGTTTTCTTCGCGAGCGCGCGCCCTTGTGACCATCGCCGCTGGTGATTGCTACGCTCCGGCGCACGAAAACGGCACCTGGCGGTGCACGCATCGCGTGCCCCGCCAGGATTTCATCATCCCGAGTCTTAGCTATTCACCACCTTCCGCCGGTGCAGGTAGTACAGCCCGGCCCCCGCGGCAGCGAGGATCGCGGCGAGCACGCCCGCGGAAACCATCGCTGCGCCGGTGTTCGGCAGCCCGCCCGCATTGACGCCGCCCCCGCCCGAAGCCTGATCGTCACCGGGCTCCTCGGACTCGTTTGGATCGGTAGGCTCTTCCGGCTGTTCCGGGTCCTTGGGGGCCTGCTCTCCGTTCTCGTCGGTGACGGCGATCGTCGAGGAGACCTCCACCCCGCTGTGTACGCCGCGGAGGGTGAGCGCCATCTCGCCGGCCTCGGCTCGGGCACGCAGGTCGGCTTGCACCGACGCGTCGATGACGTCGAGCACCTGCTCCACCTCGCCGTCGATGACCACCTCCACCTGCCGGTCGCCCGCGAACCCGTCACCGGTGATCTCGAACTCCTCTTCTGGCGCTACCTCGGCCGGGGCGTGGATTCCAGCGGAGGCCGAGAGGGCGGCGAAGTCGGTCTCCAACTCGAGCGCGCTGCGCATCGTGAAGAACGTGTCGGTCTGGTCGCTGAGCCCCACGACGTTGGCGGCGCCGGGGCCGTAGGCGGCAATGGGGACCTGCGCGCCGGTGTGCTGCTGGGAACTGCCCGCCTCCGCGGTGCCGTAGGCGACGTTCATGATCGACCCCTCGGTGGTGCGCAGGGTGTTGCCGATCGTGTGCTCCGGAACCGAGCCGACGATCTGGCTCGTGTGCGCGTGGTCAGCGGTGACGATGACGAGGGTTTCCCCATCAGCCTTCGCGAACTCCAGGGCCGCGGCCACCGCCTCATCGAGGTCGATCGTCTCCCCGATCTGCCCGCACACGTCCGCGGAGTGGTTGCGCTTGTCGATGGAGGCCCCCTCGACCTGGAGGAAGAAGCCGCTCTCGGCGCTGGAATCGTCGAGGAAATCGATCGCCGTCGACGTTAGTGCCCCGAGGGAGAGTTGTTCCGGCAGCCGGTCGGAACTCTCCGAGCAGGAGATCGGCGTCGTGTCCCCGCCGGGCACGGCGGTGGATTCGGCGAACCGGGTGGGGAAGTTCCCGGGCGTGAACAGGCCCAGCAGCGGTTCTTCCTGGTTCGCGCTCGTCACCGCGGCGAGTTCGTCTGCGTTGCGCACCACCTGGTAGCCGCGGGCTTCGGCCTGCTCGAAC
>CAMXUZ010000186.1 GCA_947251855.1 uncultured Ruaniaceae bacterium | reverse complement strand
GCTCCGAAGGACCAACTGATGAAGATTACCGCTTTCGTAGGGGGATTCGGATTCCCCTCCTCAACCACCGAACTCACCCGGCTGCTGGCCCGCCACCTCACCGAGCGCACGGGCGCGGAGGTGCAGTTCATCGAACTTCGCGACGTCGCTAGCCACCTCGCGGACGCCACGACCCTCGGGTTCCCCGCGCCCACGCTCGCCGACGCGCTCGAGGCCGTTGAGAGCGCCGACCTCCTCATCGCGACCTCCGCGACGTTCCGCGGCTCGTACGCGGGGCTGTTCAAGGCGTTCTTCGACCTCGTCGACCCCGTGGCGATGCACGGCAAACCCGTCGTGCTCGGCGCGACCGGCGGCAGCGTGCGCCACCAGCTCGTCATCGACCACGCGCTGCGCCCCTTGTTCACCTATTTCGGCTCCCTCATCGTGCCCACGGCCGTCTACGCGAGCCCGGAGGACTGGCAGCCCGGGGGGATTCCCAGCGACGAACTCGACCGCCGCGCCGGGCGCATCGCCGAACAGGCCCGCGCCCTCGTGCAGGGAAAGCTCGCAGAAGCGGTGCGCTAGAATGACCGCCATGGCACCGTCGGATCTGCTTAGTTAGCCGCGCTGGTCAGCAGGCGGGCGCGCACTCGCGCCGCACCAGCGCGGACGACCTCTCACGTTTGTTGAGGGGTCGTTGTTGTGAGACCGAACAAAATTTCAAGGAATTAAAACATGTCGACCCCTGCAGCACCGCCGTACCGATACACCGCCGAACTCGCCCAAACCATCGAGCTCGGCTGGCAACAGCGGTGGGACGAAGAGAGAACGTTCCACACCGATGACCCCGCCCCGGGGGACACCCGCGAAAAGTTCTACCTCCTCGACATGTTCCCCTACCCCTCGGGTAAGGGGCTGCACGTGGGCCACCCCCTGGGCTACATCGCCACCGACGTCATCGGCCGCTTCAAGCGGATGACCGGCCACAAGGTGCTGCACGCGCTCGCCTACGACGCCTTCGGCCTGCCCGCCGAGCAGTACGCGCTGCAAACGAACCAGCACCCGCAGATCACGACGGACGAGAACATCGCGATCATGCGCACCCAGCTGCACCGGCTCGGCCTCGCCCATGACCCGGAGCGTTCCTTCGCCACGACCGACGACGACTACGTCAAGTGGACCCAATGGATCTTCCTGCAAATCTTTAACTCCTGGTTCGACCCAGACGCCACCGCCCCCGATGGCTCTGCGGGTGCCGCCCGGCCGATCGCCACCCTCATCGACCAATTCGAGGCGGGCACCCGGGACCTGCCCGGCGCTTTCGAAGGCCGGGGGTGGGCAGACCTCACCGGCGCGGAACGGGAAGAGGCGCTGGGCGAGTACCGCCTCGCCTACGTCGCCGACGTGCCCGTGAACTGGTGCCCCGGCCTCGGCACGGTGCTCGCGAACGAGGAAGTGACCGCCGAGGGCCGCTCCGAACGCGGCAACTTCCCCGTCTTCCAACGCAACCTGCGCCAGTGGATGATGCGGATCACCGCCTACGCCGACCGCCTCATCACCGACCTCGACCGGCTCGATTGGCCCGAGAAGGTCAAGCTCATGCAGCGCAACTGGGTGGGGCGCTCGACCGGGGCCAACGTCACCTTCGCCCTCACCGGCCCGGCGGCCGATTCGAGCGTCGAGGTGTTCACCACCCGCCCCGACACCCTGTTCGGCGCGACGTTCATGGTGTTCGCCCCCGAGCACCCCGCCCTCGACCCACTCATCCCCGCCCAGTGGCCCACCGGCACGAAGGACGCCTGGACCGGCGGGCACGCAACCCCGGGGGAGGCGGTCGCCGCCTATCGCCGCGATGCCGCAGACCGCACTGAGGCCGAACGGACCGACGAGGCCCGCAAGAAGACCGGGGTGTTCACCGGGGTGTACGCCACGAACCCGGTGAACGGCGCCGCCGTCCCCGTGTTCATCGCCGACTACGTGCTCATGGGGTACGGCACCGGGGCGATCATGGCCGTGCCCGCCCAGGACGACCGCGACTGGGAATTCGCCGAAGCGTTCGAAATCGACATCGTGCGCACCGTCGCCGTACCCGAGGGCCACGACGGCCCATGGCTCGGCGACGGCGAGGTGATCAACTCCACGAACGAGGAGATCTCCCTCAACGGACTCGACGTCGAAGCGGCCAAGGCGAGAATCATCGACTGGCTGGAAGGCAAGGGGCTGGGCAAGCCGACCGTCACCTACCGGCTGCGGGACTGGTTGTTCTCCCGGCAACGCTACTGGGGAGAGCCGTTCCCGGTCGTCTACGACGAGGACGGGCGGATCTACGCCCTACCCAAGGAGCAGCTGCCCATCACCTTGCCGGAGATGGACGACTTCACCCCCCGCACCTACGCCGATGACGACGTCACGAGCGAACCCGAGACCCCGCTGTCCCGAGCGGAGGAATGGGTGAACGTCGAACTCGACCTCGGCGACGGCGTCAAAAAGTATCGGCGGGACACGAACACGATGCCCAACTGGGCCGGATCCTGCTGGTACGAACTGCGCTACCTCGACCCGGACAACCAGGCCGCGTTCGTCGATCCCGAGCTCGAGGAGTACTGGATGGGCCCGCGTTCGGCCGGGGCGACCGGGGGAGCGGACCTGTACGTCGGCGGGGTGGAGCACGCGGTGCTGCACCTGCTGTACGCCCGGTTCTGGCACAAAGTGCTGTTCGACCTCGGCCACCTCACCTCGGTGGAACCGTTCGCGAAACTGTTCAACCAGGGCTACATCCAGGCGTACGCCTTCACCGACGAGCGGGGCGTGTACGTGCCCGCCGAAGAGGTGGAGGAGCACACCGATGAGCACGGCAACTCCGAGTTCACCTGGGGCGGCACCCGGGTGTTCCGCGAATACGGCAAGATGGGCAAATCGCTCAATAACATGGTCACCCCGGACCAGATGTACGCGGAGTACGGCGCCGACACCTTCCGCCTGTACGAGATGAGCATGGGCCCCCTCGACCAATCCCGCGCGTGGGAGACCCGCGCCGTGGTCGGGGCCCAGCGGTTCCTGCAGCGGTTGTGGCGCAACATCGTCTCGGAGGAGACCGGGGAACTGACCGTCACCGACGCCTCGATGGATGAGGAGACCGCCCGCCTGCTGCACCGCACGATCGCGGAGGTGCGCACGGAACTCGAAGAGATGCGCCCGAACACCGCGATCGCCCGGCTCACGGTCCTCAACAACCACCTCACCGGGCTCGCGCAGGTGCCGCGGGAAGCGGCGGAAGCGCTCGTCATCATGGTCGCCCCGTTCACCCCGCACATCGCCGAGGAGCTCTGGCAGCGGCTCGGGCACACCGAGACGATCACCTACGAGCAGTTCCCGCAGGCCGATCCGGCGCTGTTAGTGGAGGAGACCGTCACCTGCGTCGTGCAGATCAACGGTAAAGTCCGTGACCGGCTCGAGGTCTCGCCCTCGATCTCCGCCGCCGATCTCGAGGCCGCCGCTCTCGACGCCCCCGGCGTTCTGCGGGCCCTTCGTGGGGCGGACGTGCGCCGGGTGATCGTGCGCGAGCCCAAACTCGTCAACATCGTGCCCGCGAAGTAACGACTATCCCCACCCGGCCGGCCTTCCACAGGGCCGCCCGGGCCGCGGGGCGCTCGTGCGCCGGGCTCGTATC
>CAMXUZ010000185.1 GCA_947251855.1 uncultured Ruaniaceae bacterium | reverse complement strand
GAGAGTCAATACCAACGGATCATCTCCCTCGTCCATGAAGCGCAGGATTCCAAGGCACCGATCGTTCGCCTCGCCGACCGCTTCGCCGTACCGTTCACGGTGTTCTCCCTCGCCCTGGCCGGGTCTGCCTGGTGGATCTCAGGAAATCCCACCCGGTTCGCCGAAGTACTCGTACTCGCCACCCCGTGCCCGCTCCTCATCGCTGCCCCGGTCGCGTTCCTGGGCGGGCTCTCACAGTCGGCGAAGAACGGCGTCATCGTCAAGGGCGGTTCGGTGCTCGAAGCCCTCTCCCGGGTGAGGACCGCTGCGTTCGACAAGACGGGCACGCTCACCCAGGGCCGCCCGGAGCTCACGGACGCTCACCCGGCGGGGAATTTCACCGAGACGGACGTGCTCACCGCCGCCGCGGCGGCGGAGCAGTACTCCACGCACGTGTTCGCCTCCGGGATTCTCCGCGCCGCACGGGAACGGGGACTGGAGCTCTCCCCGGTCACCGACGCGAGCGAAATCGCGACGAACGGGGTGGAGGCCACAGTCGCGGGCACCCGGGTCCGAGTCGGAAAACTCTCGTTCATCACCGCCATCCTGGACGAATCCCAGCGGCCGGAACCCGCAGCCCTGCAGCCCGGCCACGCGGCCGCCTACGTCGCAATCGGCACAGCCTTCGCGGGCACCTTGATCCTTGCCGACCCGATTCGCCCGGAGGCGCCTGACGTCGTTCGCTGGCTCGCGGCCCGTGAAGTCCACCAAGCGGTGCTCACCGGGGATGGCGCAGCGACGGCGGCGGCGGTCGCGGGCGAGGTGGGAATCGCGGAGGTGCACAGCGAACTGCTCCCGGAGGATAAGGTGCGCCTGCTCTCGCAGTTTCCGCATCCGAGCCTCATGGTGGGTGATGGCGTCAACGACGCGCCCGTGCTCGCGGCGGCGGACGTCGGGATCGCGATGGGCGCCAAGGGCGCGACGGCCGCGGGCGGAGCGGCGGACGCCGTCATTCTGCACGACGACCTCGGCCGGGTCGTCGACACGGTTCACATCGCGAAGCACACCGTCTCGGTGGCCCTCACGGCGATCTGGATCGGGATCGGCCTATCGGTGGGGCTCATGGGCATAGCTGCGACGGGGGCGATCCCGGCCGTCATCGGCGCGCTCACCCAGGAGTTCGTCGACCTCGCGGCGATCCTGTACGCCCTGCGTGCACGCCGCGCCCGCCCGATCTTCCACCGATCCGGTCAGCGTTTGGCCGCTGGTCGCGGCGAGCTTGCGCGGGCCTGAGCCCCGCCCGGTTCGTTCCTCGAGTTCTCCGCCTGCCGCGTCGCGTGGGTCGGGGTGAAGAAGACGCTACCCACCATCATGATGACGGTGGTGACCATGACGACGAAGAACACCACGCCGTCGTCGAAACCATCGAGGTTCAGCCCGGCGGGGATCGAGTAGAACAACACGATCGTTACCAGGCCGCGTGGGGCGAAGAACAACTCCGGCAACACGTGGGCACGCAGGAAGACCCGAAGGTAGACGTACCGGGCGAGGAAGATCGCGGCAACAATGGCGCTGCCGACCGCGAGCACGCGCAGGTCGAACAGCGAACGCACGTCGATCATGTATCCGAACAACGTGAAGAACACGGTTCGGATGAGGAACGCGGCTTCGGAGGTCACCGACTTCACCGTTTCGGCGGCATTTTCCACGTTCTTGATTCCCAGCCGCCGGTGCAGCGGGTGGAGCTTTGGTTGCCGCCAGTTGTTGATGATGAGCCCGAAGATGAGCACCGTGAGGAGGGTGGGGATCTGCCAGATCTGCCCGACCGAGTACACGAGCAGCAGCACCGGCAGGATGAGGAACGCCTTGATGTTCACTTTCACGCGGGCCAGGAGGAAGAGCAGGATGATCGAAACGACCACCGAGAGCAGCAACGCCAAGGCGATGCTGCCAATGTTCAGGGCGATCATTCCCACTGAGAAGCCCTGACCGGCGACGAGGACGTTGAACAGCAGAATCCCAAAAATGTCAGAGAGCGCCGATTCGTAGGTGAGGAATTCGCGTTTGTCCTCGCTCAGGTAGGAGATCGAGGAGGCGACGATGGTGGAGGAGATCACCGCCAACGGGGCGGCGTAGACGAAGCTCAGCAGCCACCCTTGGGAGAAGGTGAGCTGAATGATCACCGCGATGAGCGCAACCGAAAGGCTGAGCACGAATGCAGCCGATCCGGTTGCCCGTCCGATCAATGGCAGTTTCTCCCGGTGGATATTGAGATCGAGGCCCGCCTCGAGAAGGATGAGAATGAGCCCCAACACCCCGAAGAATTGGATGAAGTCGAGGGGGATCTCCACGTAGCGTCCCGCTGCCGTCGTGATCTCCCGGATGCCGACCCCGAGCAGCAGCAGCATGAGCACCGTGGGGATTCGGGTGCGGGCGCTGAGGATCGAGAAGCCGTAGGAGACAATAACGAGTCCGCTCAGCGCCGTGATGGCGAGATAGACGTCGAATTCGATCATGTTCTTCCCCGATCGGTGGGAGGGATTTAAGTGATCCACCGTAACCAAGGCGAGCGGATCGACCAAACCTCTGTGCTGTGTGCCACCCCGGCGGTAATATTCGCGGGGAAGGTCCTCACGTGAGCGACGTGGGAAGTGGAGTCAGGTGGCTGGGGTCAGCGCGAATGTCATCCGCCTCCTTGGCGTGGCCACCCCGTTGTACCTGTCGATGGCCGCCGCCTCTGCGAGCGCGATGGTGAGTTCGGCGGCGTTAGGACGGTTCCATACCCTCGCGCTTGCGGCTTTCGCCGCGGCTAGCGCCGTCTACACCCCGGCGGTGTCAGCCGTCACGGGCGCGGTACGAGGCTCGATGCCGTTCATCGCGGAGGCACGGGAAGATTCCCGGCGGCTCCGGGCCGTCCTCACCCACGCGTTGTCGTTGGCGCTCGCGGTCGGCGTGTTGGGGGCGGGCGCGGTGCTCTGCTTTCCCGTACTTGCCGCCGCGATCGGGATTCCCCGTGAGGTTCTCGCCTCTCTGGGTGCCTTGCCTGCCCTTCTCGCCGGTGCGCTCGCCGTCGCAGCCGTAAACGCCGTGGCGGTCT
>CAMXUZ010000184.1 GCA_947251855.1 uncultured Ruaniaceae bacterium | reverse complement strand
CCACCGCGATGGGAGTTCCCGCCGAGACCTTCCGCGGCACGCTCGCCCGTTTCAACCGGATGGCCGGCGCCGGGATCGATTCCCAGTTCGGCCGCGGTGACTCGGCCTATGACCGCTACTACGGGGATCCGACCGTTTCCCCCAACCCGAACCTGCGTCCGCTGCGCGGAAAACCACTGTACGCCGTCGAAATCGTCCTCTCCGACCTCGGCACGTGCGGCGGGATCACCGCCGACGACCGCGGGCGGGCGCTCGCCGGCGGCGGGGAGATCATCGACGGCCTGTATGCGATCGGCAACGCCGCGGCCAACGCGTACGGGGCGACCTACCCCGGGGCGGGGGCGACGATCGGGCAGGGAATCACCCTCGGGCACGTCGCTGCGCTTGATGCCGCAGGCCTGCTCGGGTAGGACTCTCATATGCACGGTGCGACGCCAGCGATCACAGAACTCCTCGCAGCTGGCGTGCCCTTCACCGAGCGGGCCTACTCCCACGATCCGCGGGCGTCCTCGTACGGAATGGAGGCTGCGGCGGCGCTCGGGCGGGACCCCGACCAGGTGTTCAAGACCCTCATCGTCGCTGGTGACCGCGGCGGCCGCGACTACGCGGTCGGGATCATCCCGGTGAGCACCACCGTGGACCTGAAGAAGCTGGCCAAGGCGATGAAGACGAAGAGGCTCACACTCGCTCCCGTCGCCGACGCCGAACGCATCTCCGGATACGTCGCCGGCGGCATCTCCCCACTCGGACAACGGCGGCGCCTGCCCACGATCATCGACGAGAGCGCGAAGCAATGGGGCACGATCCTGGTCTCCGGGGGGCGGCGAGGGCGGGATATCGAACTGTCCCCATTCGACCTCGCGGGCCTCATCGGGGCGAGATTCGCGCCCATCGCCGAGAGATAAATGTCACTGTTTCTCTCCTGACCTGCGGCCATGCCGCGTGCGAAGTTCCCAGATTGGTTGACTACGATAAACCCATGGTTAGGTCGGGCCCTGAAACTACACGTACGGAACTCCTTTACGCGGCAGCACTAGAGATCGCCGAACGCGGGTACAGCGGCGCATCGTTCTCCTCCGTCGCTGCGCGCCTGGGATTGACGAAGGGAGCGTTCGCGTACCACTTCCCAACGAAGCAAGCGCTCGCCGTCGCCCTCATGGAAGAGTTCGATGAAACCTTCAGCAACGCCGTTGCGCACGCGCGGGAAGATTTCCCCAGCGACGATCTGCGCACCGCGCTGTTCGCGCTCCGGGAGATCGAGGCGAAAGCGGACACCGAACCCGTCGTCGCCGCCGCGTTCATCCTCATGTGCGACCCGCAGCCGCCGGTGGAAGAGATCCACGAAACCTTCAGGCGCTGGATCGCCACGTTCATCGAGTTCCTCCAGAACGCGAAAGCCAGCGGCCAGGTAGAGCTGTCGGTGCCGCTGGAAGATGCCGCGGACTTCCTCGTCATCTCGCTCCTCGGGCTCACCAACCTCAGCCACCGCACCTTCGCCCGTTCCAGCGCGAAGGACCAGATGCACCTGCGGTTGCTGTTCTCCGCGCTCGGGGTGTCCAACACCGAAGCGCTCATCACCGAAGTGCTCGGAGTGCCCCAGCCCTGAGCGGCAATTTCGTTCCTCTCCCCATTCCCTGCCAGACTGAAGGAAGCTGCATTGCCATCGCCCCGACAGGGGCAGGAATGAGGGAGGAAAATGCCGATCAGAATCGGAATCGTCGGTTACGGAAATCTCGGCCGCGGCGTTGAGTTGGCGATCGCGGAGCAACCCGACCTTGCGCTGGCGGGAATCTACACCCGGCGCCCGCCCGAGGCGCTCACGCCCGCGACGTCGGCTCCGGTCCGGCCGTACGAGGACCTCCTCGCCGCTCCCCTCGCCGCCGCCGAGGAAGAACTCGACGTGCTCATCCTGTGCGGTGGGTCGCGCACCGACCTACCCGAACAAACCCCCGAACTCGCCGCGCGGTTCACGGTCGTCGACTCCTTCGACACCCACGCCCGCATCCCCGAACACTACGAGGCGGTCGGGGCGAAGATTTCTGAGACGACGGCGATCATCTCCACCGGCTGGGATCCTGGCCTGTTCTCCATCAACCGCGTCTACGCCGAGGCGGTCCTGCCGCACGGGCAGACCTCCACCTTCTGGGGTAAAGGACTGAGTCAAGGACACTCCGACGCCGTACGCCGCGTACCGGGAGTCGCCGCCGGGGTGCAATACACCATCCCTGCGCCCGAGGCGATGGAAGCGGCGCGGGCGGGCCGGGCAGGGGAGGCGCCGGCGTCCTCGAAACACGAACGTCACTGCTACGTCGTGCCCGAGGACGGGGCGGACCCGGAGACGATCCGGGAAGCGATCGTGACGATGCCCGACTACTTCGCGGACTACGACACGACCGTGGAGTTCATCACCGCCGAGGAGCTCGAAACCAACCACCAGGGGATGCCGCACGGGGGATTCGTCATCCGCTCCGGGCTCACGAGCGCCGAGTCCCGGCAAGTCATCGAATACTCCCTCGCGCTGGGCTCCAACCCCGAGTTCACTGCGAGCGTGCTCGTTGCCTATGCCCGCGCCGCCCACCGCCTGCACACCCGCGGCGCGCACGGGGTGTTCACCCCATTCGACATCGCCCCCGGGCTGTTGCACCCGGCCGACCCGGCTCA
>CAMXUZ010000183.1 GCA_947251855.1 uncultured Ruaniaceae bacterium | reverse complement strand
GGTGGGAACCGGGAGGAACGCCGCCGCGCGGCCCGTGCCGCGCGCAAGCGGAAGTAGCCTAGGCGAACCGCCAGATGAGCACGGCCGGGCCCGGGGTCTGAAACGCCACTGCTGATCCCGGCGGGCAGGAACCCTCGCAGGGAACTGCGGGGGTTTCCTCGTTCCCGGGTGTGCCCGCGACCGCCGCGCGTACCTGCCCGGAGCAAAACAGCTGTTCGGCCCGCGCGCGATCGAGGGGAGCGCCGGGAACGTGAAGGTGTCCGTCGAAGGCGGACCGGGTGAGCACGACCAACACCCGGGAGTCGGAATCCTCGCGCACGAAGCCGAGGGCGTCGTCGTCAATCAATACCCAGTGGTGCCCGCCGCCGGTGAGCGCTGGTTCGCTGCGCCGCATGCGGATGAGGTCCCGGTAGGCACCGAGCACGAGCGGGTTGACCTGCTCTTCCCGGCCCCAGGGGATGGTGGTGCGAGAGTGCTCGCCGTTGGTGCCCTCGGCGCCGAGCTCGTCGCCGGCGAAGATCACCGGCGTACCCGGCAGGGTCAGCAGCGCCGCCGCGGCGACGATGAGGCGCTCGTCCGAGCCCACGACGGTGCGGATCCGCGCGGTGTCGTGCGAGCCGAGCATGTTCCATTGGGCCTGGCGGACCTGCCAGGGGATCTGGGCGAGGAAGTCGTTCATCGTCGCGACCACTTCGCGCCCCGGCAACCGGGGTATGGCGGCTGGCACCCCCAGGAAGTCCAGGTCGCCGGCATCGTGTGCGAGCCACGCCCATAACGGCCGAGTGAAGCCGGTGTAGTTCATGTTCGCGTGCCAACCGTCGCCCTGCACGTCGCTCGTGGCATCGTGGAAGTGTTCCCCGACGACGAGCGCTTCCGGGTTGAGGCCGGTTGCCGTGGCGCGAACGGTGCGGGCGACCTCGTGGGCGAAGTCGTCGGCGAGGCGCCGGCCGGTCATGTTCGCGACGTCGATGCGCCAGCCGTCGAGGTTGTACGGCGGCTGTAACCACTTCCCGACGACGGAATCGGGCCCGTGGATGAACCGGCCCCACAGGTCACTCGAGTGGTAGTTGAGTTTCGGGAGGGTCTCGACACCGAGCCAGCATTCGTAGCCGGTTTCGGTCCAGTAGTAGAACGAGTGCTCGGGGCTTGCCGGGTCGCGACGGGCCTGGCGGAACCACTCGTGGGAGTTTCCCGTGTGGTTGGTGGTGAGGTCGCCGATGATCTGCATACCCCGGGCGTGGAGCGCGGCCGAGAGCTCGGCGAGCGCCGCGTTCCCGCCGAGAAGGGGGTCGGCCTCGGTGGAGGTCGAGGCGTCGTAGCGGTGATTCGAGCCGCCGGGAAAGATCGGCGTGAGGTACACTCCGCTCACGCCGAGCTCTTGCAGATAGTCCAGGTGGGCCGCGATACCGGGCAGGTCTCCACCGAAGTATTCGTGGGAGGTTTCCGGCCACGCCGGGGCCACCGGATCGCCCCATTGGCGAGGAATCGCCCACTCGGGAAGGCTGCGGCCACCCGAGGTCGCCGCGCCCGTGGTGGCGAAGCGGTCGGGGAAGATTTGGTACAGAACGCCTTCACGCGCCCACCTCGGTGCCGGTTCGTGCGCGGTGAGGCGAAAATCGTGGGCGTCGGAAACGTCCCGGAGGTGGATGCCGGCACCGTTGACCCAGGCGTATAGCGGCGGCGACCCGGCCCCGTTGGTGGTGAGGAGGAAGCGATAGTTCGTGACGGGGTTGCGTACCTGGATCGTCGCCTCGAACCATTGCTCCCCATGGGAGGTTCCGAGCGGCGCGGCTGCCCAGAATCGCGGCTCGCCGTCTTCCACTGTGCGCACCGAGACGGTGACCGGGGCGTCGTGGGTGACCCGGATTCGTACCGCCGCCTCCCCGCCGAGTGTGTGGTGACCTGGGGTGAGGTAGAGGTCGCTACCGTCATGATGAGCCCACATATCTCTAGCCTTTCACTGAGCCGGATGTCAGCCCCGCGACGATGTATCGTTGCAAGAACTGGAAAAGGACGACCACGGGAATCGCAGCGAGGATCGACCCGGCTGCGAACATGCCCCACCGTTCGCTGTGTTGCTGGGAAATGAATTGAAACAACCCTACTGCCAGCGTCTGCTTCGGAACGTCCTGGAGCACGAGGGAGGCGATGAGGTATTCGCTGAACGTGCCCACGAAGGACAGGAGCCCGACCACGGCGAGCACGGGGGCGACGAGGCGGAGCACGATGGTCAGAAATATCCGGGCATGAGAGGCGCCGTCGATCTTCGCCGCCTCGTCGATCTCTCGGGGCACGGTGTTGAAGAAGCCATACATGAGGAACGTGTTGACGCCCAACGCGCCGCCCAAGTAGACGAGGATCAACCCGAGTCGAGTATTGAGCCCGATGACGGGAAAGACGTCGCGGAACGTCAGCAGCAGCAGGAAGATCGCGATGAACGCGAGCAGCTGCGGAAACATCTGGATGACGAGCAGGGAGGCGAGGCCGGTTCGGCGGCCGGTGAACCGGAACCGTGAGAACGCATAGGCAGCGGCCGACCCCATGAAAACCGTGATCATCGACGTCGTCAGACCGATGATGAGCGTATTGGTGAACCACGCGAGGTAGGGATAGTTCCCCGACGCCAGCAGTTCCTGGTAGTTCGCCAGTGAGAGGGTGCGAAAGAGGCGATTGTCCCCGAGGCGCCCCGTGGCCGACAGCGACGCCGAGAGGACGTAGATGAGTGGGAAGATGGCGTAAAGAACAGCGGTGACAGCAGCGAGGTGCCGCCAGCCGACATCGCGAAACCACGACATTAGACCACCTCTTCCAGTCGTTTGGTCTGCCGGAAACCGAGCACGGAGATGGTCGCCACGATGATGAAGATGAGGATGGAGATCGCGGAGGCCAGACCATGTTGCTGCAGCCCGCCGCTGAAGGCGACCTTGTAGGTGTAGGTGACGAGGATGTCCGTCGCACCCACCCCGGAGCCGGTGGTGGAGCTCAAGTCCTTGGGGCCGCCACGGGTGAGCATGTAGATGAGGTTGAAATTATTGAAGTTGAAGGCGAATGAACTGATGAGCAGCGGCGCGGTCGAGATCATCAGTAGCGGCAACGTCAGCGCCCGGGTTTGGCGCCATGGGCTCGCGCCGTCGATTTTGGCGGCCTCGTAGACTTGCGGGTCGATCGACTGCAGCGCCCCCATCGAGATGAGCAGCATGTACGGAAAGCCGAGCCAGAGATTGACGCCGAGGATGGACACTTTCGCCCAGAATGGGTGCAGGAGCCAGGGGACATTCGCGCCGAACAGGAGCACGTTGTTCACAAATCCGTGGCTCTGGTTGAGCATCCCCGACCACACGAGCGCGGAGAGGAACCCGGGGAAGGCGTAGGGGAGGATGAGTAGAGCCCGGTAGAGTCGCTGCCCCTTCATCCGTGGGTGATTGAAGAGCATCGCGAGCGCGAGCCCGAGGGCGAACGTGGTGAGGACGGACCCGAGCGCGAAGACGACCGTCCACGTGAGGACCCCGAAGAACTCGCCGGTGAGTTTGCCGCCGGTGAAGATCGTGGTGAAGTTCTCCCACCCGACACTGACCTTCCATCCGGGGGTGACGATCTCGCCGTCCGCGGATTCAAAATTACCGTGCGTATTGGGGGTGAAGACCTGACCGGTTTCGGTGTTCGTCAACGTGTCCGAAACCTCGTCGTACTCCATCTTCGACTGAGCGAGGAACCCTCGCGAGCCGTCTGCGGTGCGCATCGAACCCGCCTGGGGGTCCTCGCCGATCGGGACGCGGATGTCGGATACTTCCCGGCCGCGGTTGGAGATCTCCGCGAAGGTCAGCACCTGCGCGTCCGGTACGGCCGTGACGCGCGCGTCCGAGACCTCCGCCTCGGGGGCGGGGGAGAAGGGCTCATCGGGGTAGCCGACGACAGCGGTGCCGGCCGGGTCGACATAGGCGAAGCCCAGGGATTCGCCGTCGTCAACCACCGAGATCGCAGTGGTGGGGCTATCCGGAACCCGTACTTCATGCTCGCGCAGGATGCTCGCGATGGCGACCTCTTTGGTGGAGTTGTGGCCATCTCCGTAGTTCGTGAACGCCGTGTAGGCGGTATACCCGATGACGAAGATCTGGTAGACGAACAGGAAGATGAGCCCCGGGAGGAGGTACTTCATCGGCACGGCCCGCGCCGAGGGGAGGAAGTACACCAGGTCCACCACGACGATGATCGCAATCATCATGAGGGTCAAGCCGACGTGGCCGGCAGCAAGGGCAAGGTAGATCCCGTACAGGCCGATCGCATTGATCAGGCCCAGGAGGATCAGCTTGATCCAGAAACCAGGTCCGTAGTTTCGCGCGTGCGATTCCCGGTTGCCCCGGGGCCCGCTGGGTGTCCGGGCGGCGATGTCAGAAGTCACCTGTGGCTCCTTTGGCCGGTCCTGGTGCTCGCACGGAAGCGGGCACCAGGACCGGAGGGGTTATTCGAAAGAGTTCTCCACGTTGTCGATCATCGTGTTCCACAACTGACCCGGATCGCCCTGGCCGGAGGCGATTCCGATGGAGGCAGAGCCCCAGAACTCCCAGACTGAGGCCATCTCCGGGATCGCGGGCATCGGCGCCCCGTTCTCGCCGGCGAGGGCAAACCCTTCCTGCAGGGGGTCGCTCGCGACTTCCTCCGCGGCTGCCGTCAGGGCGGGGGTGCGGTCACCCGCGTCGTAGAGGGATAGCTGGATCTCCTCGCTGGCGAGATAATTCACGACGAATTCATTGGCAGCAATCGGGTTCTCCGCATCGGCGTTGATGAAGAATGCTTGCACGCCGAGGAATGGTTGGGCCATCTCCCCGCCGGCGCTGGGGATCGGATGCACGGATACGTTCACCCCCGCCTCCTCAATGTCCGCGATCATCCAGGGGCCGCCGATGATGAAACCTGTCTCACCCTCGATGAATGAGTTGAGTACTTCGTCGTATCCATTACTCGGGTTGAGAACGCCGTCATCGCCGAGCTTCTTGAGATAGTCGGCGAACGTTTCTCCCGCCTCCCCGCTCATCCCGAGCTCGCTGGTGTAGTTGCCGTCCTCGTCGGTGGTGAAGACCGGCGCCCCGAAGGAGGTCTGGACCGGATACACCGTGTAGGGGTCGCCCTCGGCCGCGTCCTGCTGAATCATGACCGGGTATTTGGTCTCGAGACTCTTGCCGAGGTCAATGAGATCATCGAACGTGTCGGGAATGTCGGCCTCGGAGACATCGTCGTTGCGAAGTAGAGCAATGTTCTCCACCGCATAGGGCAGGCCGTAGGTGGTCGAGTTGTACGTTACTGCTTGTATCGCGGCCGGGTTGAAATCCTCAATGATGTCAGCGAACTCGATCGGCGCCAGTACTCCGTTGCTGACCAGCACACCGAGCCAGTCGTGACCGCCGACGATGACGTCAGGCGCCTCACCGCTGGGCTGCATCGCCACGAAGTCGTCCCGGATATCACCGAAATCCTTTTCAATGAGATTCACCGAGACGCCGGTCTCCGCTTCAAAATCCGCCGCGGCTCCTTCTAACACGTTGAAACGCGTGTCGTCGGTCCATACGTCCAGGCTTCCGGCGGAGGCAGCCTCCCCGTCCGCCTCGGCCGCGTCGGCCTGCGCTGACGTGTCGGCCGGGTCGTCGACCGGTTCGGATGGCGCCTCGGAGGTCGATCCACACGCACCTACTAGTAACAATGATGCCGCGACTCCTGCGGCAAGAAGCGACCGCTTCATTGGGGCTCCTAAATGTTTTCTATCCTCCCGGCTCACACACCGGCGGGCGTTCCTTAGAGTACCGAGAAATGTAAGAATTGCAAGATTTACAGAAAATTGCAGAGATTTTGCAATGGAGCGCGTCCTGGGCCAAGATAGGAGAAGCCAATCAACGCAGCGTAGGGAGGTGGCAGTGGGAGCGGATCAACACAAGACGCGGCTGGCGGACATCGCGCAGCACGCCGGCTTGAGCACGGCCACCGTTTCCCGAGTGATCAACGGTAAACCCGGCGTGTCTTCCACTGCCCGGCGGCAGGTCCTCGCGGCTCTTGACGTCCTCGGATACAACCGTCCGGAGCGATCCTCCCAGCGCCGCCAAGGCCTGATCGGGCTCATCATCCCCGAGCTCACCAACCCGATTTTTCCCGCGTTCGCCCAAGCGATGGAGATCGAGCTCTCCCACCGGGGTTACACCCCGCTGCTGTGCACGCAATCGCCGGGGGGAACGACGGAATCGGAGTACCTCGATGTCTTGATGGACCACAAGGTCGATGGCATCATCATCGTCTCCGGGTTGAATGCCGACTCAACCGCCTCCCACCAGCGTTACGAGGAGTTGCGCGCACAAGGGGTCCCGCTCGCGTTCATCAACGGGTTCGTCGATGGAATAGACGCAACGTTCGTGTCCCACGATGATGTCGGAAGCGTTGCCCTCGCGGTCAGACACCTGGTTTCCCTCGGACACACCCGAATCGGGCTCGCAACCGGGCCGCGGCGGTTCATGCCATCGCAGCGCAAGATCGATGGATTCCACGCTGCGATGGCCCAATACTGCCCCACGCATTCGGCAGAATCCGAATCCCGTGTCGCGCTTTCGCTGTTCACAGTGGAAGGCGGGCAGGCCGCAGCTGCAGGTCTGATCGCGCAGGGGTGCACGGGGATCGTCTGCGCATCGGACCTCATGGCGATCGGTGCGATTCGCGCGGCTCGGGCCGTTGGGAAAAAGGTTCCGGAACAGGTTTCAGTCGTCGGATTTGATGATGCTCCGTTCAATTCCTATCTCGATCCTGGCCTCACCACGATCCGGCAGGCGACCTCGGAGATGAGTCACGCGGTCGTCTCCGCGATTCTCAATGAGATCAACGGCGAACCGGCGGCACGCGGTGAGATGCTTTTCCAGCCCGAACTCATCGTGCGTGGCTCAACCGGTACGGCGCCGATGAACGAAGAACTCCTGGGAGGGAGACTATGACCAACCAAACCCGGTGGTGGCAGGATGCCATCGTCTATCAGGTCTACCCGCGGTCGTTCGCTGACGCCAACGGGGACGGGATGGGAGACATCCCCGGTGTGACGGCGAAACTTCGCTACCTCAAAGACCTGGGCGTGGACGCGGTCTGGCTCTCCCCGTTCTACCGCTCGCCGCAAGCGGATGCGGGATACGACGTCGCGAACTACCGCGAGGTCGACCCCCTGTTCGGCACCCTCGCCGATGCCGATGACATGATCGCCCGGGCCCACGGGCTGGGCTTGAAGGTGATCGTCGATCTCGTTCCCAACCACACCAGCGACGAACATGAATGGTTCCAAGCGGCCCTGGCCGTAGGCCCCGGCAGTCCAGAGCGGGCGAGGTACATCTTCCGCGAGGGCAAGGGGCCCGACGGCAGCGAGCCGCCCAACAACTGGGACTCGATCTTCGGCGGACCGGCATGGACCCGACTGGCCGACGGGCAGTGGTATCTGCACCTGTTCGATAGCAAACAGCCGGATCTGAACTGGGAACACGAGGAGGTGCGGCAAGAGTTCCTCGACATCCTGGAGTTCTGGACGCGCCGGGGAGTGGACGGGTTCCGCATCGACGTCGCGCACGGGCTGGTGAAGGCGCCGGGCCTGCCCGATTGGGAGGGAAAGGTCATCATGGCCGAGGGCGCCGAACGGAACACCCCCGATGGGCCCACGGCACAGAACCCGGTGCCGATGTTCGACCAGGACGGCGTGCACGAGATCTACCGTGCCTGGCGCGCCCACCTCGACATGCTCAGCCCCGAGGTCGCGCTCATCGCCGAAGCCTGGGTGGAACCCCTGAGCAGACTCGCGCTGTACGTGCGCCCCGATGAGATGCAGCAGGCCTTCAACTTCTCGTACCTCACCGCCGATTGGGGTGCCGCCGCGATGCGCACGGTGATCACCGACTCCTTGGAGAGCATGAACTCCGTCGGAGCGGCGACGACGTGGGTGCTCTCGAATCACGACGTCATCCGACACATCAGTCGGTTCGGGCTGACGGGCAAGGGCCGGGGACAGAACGGTCTGTTCGCCTCCGACCCACAACCCGACGCCGCGCGCGGACGTCGACGGGCGAAGGCAGCGACGCTGCAAATGCTTGCCCTCCCCGGTTCCGCCTACATCTACCAGGGAGAGGAACTCGGGCTGCCGGAACACACGACGATGCCGGATGAATACCGCCAGGACCCGGCATTCGAGCGCACCGGACGAGCCGAAGCGGGGCGCGACGGGTGTCGCGTGCCGATTCCCTGGGATTCCCAGCAACCAGCCGCAGGTTTCAGTTTCGGTGCGGAGGTCGCCCCGTGGCTTCCGCAGCCCGAGGAATACCGCGGGTTGGCGGCCGACCAGCAAATCGGTGTGCCCGGCTCGATGTACGAGTTCTACCACGCCGCCCTACGGATCCGCCGGGAGCTCGGCCTCGGCGGCGGGGAGCTCGTGTGGGAAGAAGAGCTGATGGAACAACGCCCGGATGTCGTGGCGTTCGAGAACGGCGACGTGCTCGTGGTGACGAACTACGGCTCCGAACCGGTGGGAATCCGTGCCCGCGCCCGCGTCGTCGCCGCCTCTGATCCAGCAGTCACCGCGGCTGAGGAAGAGGTCGTGCTGCCAGCGGAGGCAACCGCCTGGCTGCGGCGCGGTTAGCCGATTCGAATGGCGGCGGCCCGCCAGCGTTGCCGATGCAACGTAAGGCGTAGGGCCGCCGCTCGTACCCGGTATCCGTCATGAAGAACGACGGAGAGCTCGCACGTGCGCTCATCCACTTGGCACGGGTGAACGCGAATGATCCGCACAGCGGATGGGTGCTTGCGCGAGGGTGCCGAGCGCTGGCTCAGGTGTGCGCGGCGGCGGATGACGTGCCAGACGTCGTCGAGGAGCCACGCCTGGATCTGGTTGATCGATCGGGTGCCAAGGAGCACCTCCGCGACCGCTTTCGTGAGGATGCTCGCGACCTTGCTGAGGTCATCGAGTGGCGGTCCAGCGGCCTCGAGGGTGGGTGGCCGTTCGTAATCAACCTTCTCCTCGGCTTCCACGTCGACCGTGAGCGGGTCCCACTGGGAACGGGGAATCGGGCGGGGAAGCTGCTCGGGCCGGAGGGCACCGGCATGCCGGCGCGGGTGGCGAGGGTCCGGGCGGGGGGGTCGCCGTGGATCGATCCGGCCGAGAGCG
>CAMXUZ010000182.1 GCA_947251855.1 uncultured Ruaniaceae bacterium | reverse complement strand
ATCGCGGGGCTGACGGCTGCCGCCCGCGAGGGCAGCGAGCGCCACGTCACCATCGCGGGTGGGGCGCGGATCCCAGTCATCGCCGGCCTGGCGAACGAAAGCGACCGGCCCCTCGTCGTCGTCACCGCCACGGGGCGGGAGACCGACGAGCTTGCGGCGGCGCTGGAGAGCTTCATCGATCCGGATGGGATCGCGACCTTCCCCGCCTGGGAGACCCTCCCGCACGAGCGCCTCTCCCCGCGGTCGGACACCGTCGCCCGGCGCCTCGCCACCCTCCGCCGCCTCGCCCACCCGGGCGACCTGCCGGTGCGGGTGCTCATCATGCCGGTGCGTTCACTCCTGCAGCCCATCCCCACGGGCCTGGGGGAGTTGGAGCCCGTCACTGCCCGGATGGGCATGCGGATCGAAATGGCGGATTTCGCCCGCCGTCTCGTCGATGCCGCGTACACCCGCGTGGACATGGTCACCCGCCGGGGCGAGTTCGCGGTGCGAGGCGGGCTCATCGACGTGTTCGCACCGACGGAACCCCACCCCCACCGGATCGAGTTCTTCGGCGATGAGATCGACGAGATCCGATACTTCTCCGCCGCCGATCAGCGTTCCCTGGAGATCGCCGAGGACGGCGTGTGGGCGCCGCCGTGCCGGGAGATCCTCCTCACCGAGTCCGTGCGAGAACGCGCCCGCGGCCTCATCGACGCCCTGCCCGGCGCGGCGGAGATGCTCACGAAGATCTCCGAAGGGATCGCGGTGGAGGGAATGGAATCCCTCGCCCCGGCGCTCGTGGATTCGATGGAGTCCGTGGTGGAGCACTTCCCGGCCGGCTCCCTCGTCATCCTCGACGATCCCGAACGGCTGCGGCGCCGCTCCCACGACCTCGTCGCCACCACCGGGGAGTTCCTCGCCGCCGCATGGACCTCCGCCGCCGCGGGGGCCGACGCGCCGCTCGACCTCGGGGAGGTGGACGACCTCGGGTTGTCCGCGGGCTCGTTCGCCACGTTGCAGGAGATGGAACAGCGTGCCCGGGAGCACGGATTCGGGTGGTGGACCTTCGGCTCCCTGCCGACCGACGCCGAGCTCGAGGAGTTCCTCGAGGACGCGCCGGCGGAAGCCGGGCTGGAGCTCACCATCGACACCCGCGACGTGCACGGGTACCGCGGGAAGATCGACGAGGCGGTCGCGGACCTGAAGAACCTCACCCGCGAGGGGTGGCGGCTCGTGCTCGTCACCGAGGGGCCGGGCCCCGCCCGGCGCCTGACCGACCAACTGCTCTCGGCGGAGGTTCCCGCCCGGCTCGTCACCGAACTCACCCCTGCGGGCGCCGACGCCCGAGGCGGGGAGGACCCAGAGCTACCTGCGGCGGGGCTCGTGCTCGTGACGACGGCGCAGATCCGGCGCGGGTTCGTATCCGAATCGTTGAAACTCGCCGTGTTCACCGAGGCGGACCTCACCGGGCGAGCGGGCCCCTCCACCCGGGACATGCGGACCCTACCCTCCCGGCGCCGCGGCGTCGTCGACCCGCTCGCGCTGAAAACCGGAGACTACGTCGTCCACGAGCAACACGGGGTGGGCAGGTTCGTCGAACTCATCTCCCGCACCGTGGGCGCCGGCCCGAACGCGACCACCCGGGAATACCTCGTCATCGAATACGCGCCCTCGAAGCGCGGCCAGCCGGGCGACCGGCTGTTCGTGCCCACGGACTCCCTCGATCAGGTGACGAAATACACCGGGGGAGAGTCGCCGTCGCTCAACAAGATGGGCGGTTCGGACTGGGCGAAAACGAAATCCCGCGCCCGCCGGGCGGTGAAGGAGATCGCCGGGGAACTCATCCGCCTCTATGCGGCGCGGATGGCCTCGAAGGGGCACGCGTTCGCTCCGGACACCCCCTGGCAGGCGGAACTTGAGGACGCCTTCGCCTATGTGGAGACCGCCGATCAGGTCGTCACCATCGATGAGGTCAAGGCCGATATGGAGAAGCCGACGCCGATGGACCGGCTCATCCTCGGCGATGTGGGCTACGGTAAGACCGAGATCGCGATCCGGGCGGCGTTCAAGGCGGTGCAGGACGGTAAGCAGGTCGCCGTGCTCGTGCCGACCACCCTGCTCGTGCAGCAGCACCTCGACACGTTCACCGAACGGTATTCCGCGTTCCCCATCACGGTGAAGGCGCTCTCGCGGTTCCAGACGGCGAAGGAGTCGCAAGAGATCCGTGAGCAGGTCACCCACGGGGAGGTGGACGTGCTCATCGGCACCCACCGCATCCTCACCGGCGAGGTGCGTTTCAAGGACCTCGGCCTGGTGATCATCGACGAGGAACAACGCTTCGGGGTGGAACACAAGGAAACCCTCAAACAGCTGCGCACGAACGTCGACGTGCTCGCGATGAGCGCCACCCCGATCCCGCGAACGCTGGAGATGGCGGTGACCGGGATCCGGGAGATGTCGACGCTCGCGACCCCGCCGGAGGAACGGCACCCCGTCCTCACGTACGTGGGCCGCTATGAGGACCGCCAGGTCGCCGCGGCGGTCCGTCGCGAGCTCATGCGCGAGGGTCAGGTCTTCTACATCCACAACCGGATCCAGGACATCGAGCGCGTGGCCGGTCACCTGGCGGAGCTGGTGCCGGAGGCGCGCATCGCGATCGCGCACGGCAAGATGGGCGAGAAGCAGCTGGAGCAGGTCATCGTCGACTTCTGGGAGCGGAAGTTCGACGTCCTCGTCTGCACGACCATCGTGGAGACCGGCATCGACATCGCGAACGCGAACACGCTCATCATCGACCGGGCCGACCGGTTCGGCCTCTCGCAGCTGCACCAGCTGCGCGGTCGCGTGGGCCGCGGCCGCGAGCGCGCCTACGCGTACTTCCTCTATCCGCCGGACGGCACGCTCACGGAGACCGCGCACGACCGGCTCAAGACGCTGGCCGAGCACTCCGAGCTGGGCGCCGGCATGCAGGTCGCGATGAAGGACCTCGAGATCCGCGGTGCGGGCAACCTGCTGGGCGGCCAGCAGTCCGGCCACATCGAGGGCGTGGGCTTCGACCTGTACGTGCGCCTCGTGGGCGAGGCCGTCGCGAACTTCCGGGGCGAGGCGCAGGAGGAGGAGAAGGAGATGCGCATCGAGCTGCCGGTCGACGCGCACATCCCCACCGACTACGTCGACCACGAGCGGCTGCGGCTCGAGGCCTACCGCAAGCTCGCCGCGGCCACCGGCGAGGAGGAGATCCGCGAGGTGCTCGCGGAGCTCACCGACCGGTACGGCACCCCGCCCGAGGCCGTGGACGTCCTGGCCGATGTTGCCCGCCTGCGCATCCGTGCCCGCGCCTCCGGCATCACGGACATCGTCATCCAGGGGAACTTCATCCGGTTCGGCCCCGTCGAGGACCTCCCCGACTCGCAGATCGCCCGGCTCAAGCGGATGTACCCCAAGTCGCTAATCAAGCCCGCGGTGCGGTCGATCCTCGTGCCCA
>CAMXUZ010000181.1 GCA_947251855.1 uncultured Ruaniaceae bacterium | reverse complement strand
CCGGGACGGCGGCGGGCATCGCCGGCGGCACCGTGGCTGGGGCCGCGTAACTCACGTCGAGGATCTCGAACCGCAGGGCCTGGGTGACCCGGCGATACGTCTGGGTCAACTCCTCTTCGTCGGCGGCGCCGACGAACACCGTCGCGAGGCGGTAGCTGTAGTTGTCCTGACCGTGCAGTTGCGAAAGGCGGTCCCCCGCGTGCGCGGTGATCTCGATGCTCACGTCGGGGTGGGCCGCCTCGATCTCGGCGATCTCGGCGGGGCTGGGGTGCCGTTGGACGATGCCGTCGGTGAACCGGCGCAGGAACCACGTGGCCGCGACCTTCGAGGCGCCCGCGCCCGAGGGGAGTTCGGGCTTCTCGCCGTGGGCGAGGCGCAGCAGGATGTCGTGGTTCGTCGTCCCGTCGACGTACGCGAACAGGTCCGCGTGCGATTGGGAGTGGCGCGGGTTGATCTCGAGCAGCATCACCTCGTCGGTGGCCGGATCCCAGAAGTACTCGATGTTGAACGTCATCCCCTCGAGCCCGATCTTGCCCACGACCCGGTGGGAGAGCTCGATGAGGCGTTCTTGTACGTGGTTCGGCAGACTTGACGGGTACTGATAGCGCAGGAAGGAAGAGGTTCCTTCGTAGCGGAGGGAATCGACGACGCCGTAGGTGACGATCTCGCCGTCGTGGCGGAAACCCTCGACGGTCACCTGTTGGCCGGTGAGCGCTTCCTCGGCGATACACATGTGTCCACCGACGTTCGCGATCTCGGGCGGAACTTCGACGTAATCGAGCAGCGCATCGAACGGGTCGCCGAGGCGGCCGATGCCGCCGCGGATCGTTCGCAGTGCCTCTTCGAACTCGGTCTGGTTATCGACCCTGATCGCGAGCATGGAGGCGAAGGATTTGACCGGCTTGATCCACATGGGAAAGGACATGCCCGCGGGCGGGAGCGGGTCGCGATAGGGGTCGACGAGGCCGAACTTCGGGATCTCCTCGATCACCTGTTGCTGAATGAGCCGGCTCCAGTATTTATGCTCGCATTTGACGACGTCGGTGAGGTCAGTCGTGGGCAGCCCGTAGCGCTCTCGCAGGAGCGGCACGATGGAACTCACGGGGAAATCCCAGAACCCGATGATCGCATCGACGGGCCCGTCGAAGGCGTCGATGATCATCTGGGCTTTGGTGAGGATCTCGGCAAGGGAGATCTCGGCGGCGTAGATCTCTTCGTAGGTGAGCACCCCGTGGAACCGGTATCGGCTCGCGTCGCGGGTCGACTCGAGCACTCGCCGGTTGTGATCGTCCAGGCCGAGCACGAAAACGTTGCGTTGTCGGGTCACGAAAATCACGCCTCCTAATGTCGATCGCAGTTCCGGGCACTCGCCCGGAACGATGCGTCAGCGCGGAATCAATGGAACGCACTCAGTGCGGAAAGTACATCTGCAGGTGCGGACAGCGGCGTCTTCCCCCAGGGGCCTGAGTACAGAGTTTCAGGTCATCCCAGACATTTTCGTCACTTACCTGCAGACGCAGTATACCCCGCCGAGGGCCCGAATAGGGAGTCGGCGGCGAAAAATAGCGCCCAACGGCGCCCCCTCAGCCGCGGACCCTCGGCCCGACCTCCTCCGGGTGCAGGACGAGGGCACAACGACGCTCCGCTTCCATCGCCGCGGCGTACTCCTCCCAGTCTTCGTGCTCCCCGGAAGCGAGCCGGTAGTACTCGATCAGCAGATCCATCGCCTCGGGAAGGGAGACGATCTCGACGGCGCCGGTGATCTGCACCCACTCGCCGAAAAACTTCGGGGAGAACACGCAGATGGATGCGCGGGGACGCCGGCGCAGATTGCGCACTTTCATGGCCGTTTCCCGGGTGCTGATGAGCACGCGCCCCTCAGAATCGGCGACGGCGAGCACGGGCGACTGCTGCACGTCGCCGCCGCGCCGGTGCGTGGCGAGCACCGCGTGGTGGTTGTTGCGCACGAACTCCAGAGCCACATCCGCGTCCATCTCCTCTGTCTAGCACCTGCAGACCAATAGCGGAAGGCCGGCCCCGCCCGCCGCAGGGGTGTGACCCACGGGACACCCCCGCGGCTTTACGCCGAGGGCCGCTCCGCGTTAGTGTGGAGAAGCGATACCCCCCTAGGGTATAGAAGAGGCTTGATCGAAAGGAAACCCCATGAGCGTCACCACTACTACCTACAACGTCACCGGCATGACCTGCGGCCACTGCGAGAACGCCGTCCGCGAAGAGGTCTCGGAGATCGCTGGCGTGCAGAACGTCGACGTCTCCGCAGAAACCGGCAAGCTCACCATCACCTCCGCCAACCCGCTCGCCGCCGCCGACGTCATCGCCGCAGTCGACGAAGCGGGCTACGACGCGGAACTCGCCTGACCCGCCACGTACCAGGGAGGAAGGACCCATGACAACTGCTCGCATCGACCTCAGCGTCGGGGGCATGACCTGCGCGTCATGCGCCAACCGGGTCGAGAAGAAACTCAATCGGCTGCCCGGGGTGGAGGCGTCGGTCAACTACGCGACGGAGAAGGCGACGATCTTCGCCGAGGATGGGATCGCCGTCGCCGATCTCATCGCCACCGTCGAGAAGACGGGCTACTCCGCGCAGGTTCCCGAGCAGCCCACGAACGAACCGGCGGCAGAAGACGCCGACCCTGCGGATCTGGAGCTCGCCTCCCTGCGCCAGCGGATGATCGGCTCGATCATCCTGTCCGTGCCGGTCATCCTCATCTCGATGGTTCCGGCGCTGCAGTTCCCGAACTGGCAGTGGCTCATGCTCACCCTGACCGCCCCCGTGGTCGTGTGGGCGGGATGGCCCTTCCACAAGGCGGCGCTGGTCAACCTGCGGCACGGTTCGACGACGATGGACACCCTCGTCTCGCTCGGCACCAGCGCCGCGCTCGCCTGGAGCGTCTACGCGCTGTTCTTCGGCACCGCGGGGGAACTCGGGCTCAAGCACCACTTCGAGTTCTCGATCGCCCCGAGTGACGGGGCCGCGAACATCTACCTCGAAGCGGCCGCCGGGGTGACGATGTTCATCCTCATCGGCCGCTACATCGAGCACCGCTCCAAGCGCCGCGCGGGCGAAGCGATCCGGGAACTGATGAACCTCGGGGCGAAGGACGTCGCGATCCTCGTGGGCGGCAAGGAGAAGCGCATCCCGATCGAGGAACTCGCCGTGGGCGACCGCTTCGTCGTGCGCCCGGGTGAGAAGATCGCCACTGACGGGGAGGTCGTCGAGGGGTCCTCGGCGATCGACGCCTCGCTCATCACGGGTGAATCCGTACCGGTGGAGGTCTCCCCCGGCGATGAGGTCGTCGGGGCGACCGTGAACGCGGGCGGGCGGATCGTCGTCGAAGCCCGCCGGGTCGGCTCCGACACCCAGCTCGCGCAGATGGCGCGGATGGTGGAGCAGGCGCAGTCGGGGAAGGCCGAGGCCCAGCGGTTGGCCGATAAGATCTCCTCGATCTTCGTGCCCATCGTCCTCGTGCTCGCTGCCGGCACCCTCATCACCTGGCTCGCCCTGGGCAACGGCGCGGCCGCGGC
>CAMXUZ010000180.1 GCA_947251855.1 uncultured Ruaniaceae bacterium | reverse complement strand
CCGAGCAGCGCGCGGCTCGGGTCCGTGCGCGTGCCGTGTACGCAGCCCGCGGAGTCCACCCAGGCGGTCGTGGTTTTGGTGCCGCCGATGTCGGCTGCGAGCACGCACTCGCCTGCCGCCAGCCCTGCGAAGGGCCGCGGTGTTGACAGCGCTGCGGAACTCACCTGAGGTTCACCGCGCTAGCGGGACGTCGTTCTCGACCAATACCTGGCGCACGCGTTCAATGTTATCGCCCTCGAGCGCGGTCATGGGCAGGCTCATCGCGTTGGTTTCGATGATGCCCATGAGCCATAACGCGGTTTTGAAGGCGCCGACCCCCATCGCGGGGCCGGTCTTGCCCTGCACGGCGAAGACGATCTCGAACAGCGCGGCGAGGCGATCCTGCTCGGCACGCACCGTTTCCCAGTCCCCCGCCCGGGCGGCACGATCCATCCGCACGTAGCCGGCCGGGTCGACGTTGCCGAGCCCGGGGACCGATCCGTTCCCGCCGGCGAGGTAGGTTCCGTCGACGACGACCTCGTGCCCGGTCAGGAGCACGAGCGGGGAACCGGCGGCCGCGTTCTTGGCGATGAGGCGGCGGAAGGAGACGTCGTCCCCGGAGGAGTCTTTCACCCCCGCGATGATGCCCTCGGTGCCGAGTTGCACGAGCAGATCGGCACCGAGTTTCACGTGGACGTTGACGGGGATGTCGTAGGCGAACACCGGCAGCGTGGTCGCGGCGGCGATCGCGCGGAAGTGGTTCTCGATCTCCTCGGGGCCGGTGACCGCGTAGAACGGTGCGGTCACGACGATCGCGTCGGCCCCAGCGGCCTCGGCCCGGCGAGCGTGTTCGACGACCCGGCGGGTCTGGCTGTCGATCGCCCCCACGAGCACGGGCACCCGCCCGGCGATGGTTTCGACCGCCGCGGCGAGCACCTCCTCGCGCATCGCGTCCTCGAAGTAGCCGACCTCGCCGGAGGAGCCGAGGATGAACAGCCCGTCCACTCCGCCGGCGATGTGGTGTTCGATGAGCCGAGCGAAGCTCGCGCGGTCTAGCTTCCCCTCGGAGGTCAGCGGGGTCACCACTGGGGGGATCACCCCGGTGAATCGCTGTTCCTTCGAGCTAGACGCGTGTGCGGCCATGTTGTTTCTCCTATTGGTGTGCAGAGGGTTATTTCAAGAGTGAGGGCGTGGCGCCGAGGAGGGTGCGGGTGTACTCCTCGGCCGGATTGGTGGAGATCTCTTCGGTGGTGTTCATTTCCACCTTGCGGCCGAGCAGCATCACCATGATCCTGTCCGAGACGTACCGCACGGTGTTGATGTCGTGGGAGATGAACACCATTCCCAGGCCGAGTTCGTTCTTCAGGTCGGTGAGGAGGTTGAGCACCTGGGCCCGCACCGAGACGTCGAGGGCGGAGGTGGGTTCGTCGGCGATGATGACGTCCGGCTCCAGGGCGAGCGCCCGGGCGATCGCGACCCGCTGGCGTTGCCCGCCGGAAATCTGCCGAGGCAGGACCCGCAGCGCGGACTGGGGCAGGCCGACGAGGCCGAGCAGCTCCCGTACCCGGGATTCGCGTTCCCGCGGGGAGCCGATGCCGTGCACATTGAGCGGGTCGATGAGCGCATCGTGGACGGTCATCCGGGGGTTGAGCGCGGTGGCCGGGTCTTGGAACACCACGGACACCGCCCGCCCGAGGGCGCGCCGATCGGAGGCGCGGTGGCGCATCGGTTTGCCGCGGAAGAACACTTCACCCGCGGTCACCGGCTGCAGGCCGACCATGACCCGAGCGAGGGTGGATTTTCCGCAACCGGATTCGCCGACGATCCCGAGGGTCTGCCCGCGGGAGACCGTGAGGGAGACGTCGTTGACCGCGTGCACCGTATCGGGGCGGAAAAGCTTCCCCGTCCGGGTTTTGTGGATGACGTGGACACCTTTGAGTTCGAGGATCGGATCGAGATCCACATCGGCGTGTTCGCGGGCGCTCATCGCACGCCTCCCTTCGCGAGTTCTTCGAGGTCTGGGGTGGTGGCATACACGTGCTGGTCCGCCCCCTGGACCGCCTTGAGGAACGGTTTCTGATCCAACCCGAGGGTGGGGTGGGAGGACCGCGGCGCGAACCGGTCACCGGCAACGAACTCCGAGGGGGAGGGCACGGTGCCACGCACCTGGTGCAGGCGCCCCGACCCTTCCTCGATCGAGAGCACGGCGCCCAGGAGACCCTGGGTGTATTCGTGGCGAGGATCGGTGAGCAGTTCCCTCGTGGTCGCCTGCTCGACCACCTGTCCCGCGTACATCACCGTGATCCGGTGGGCGAGTTGGGCGACGAGGGCGAGGTCGTGGGAGACGAACACCATCGCGAACCCCAGTTTGGAACGCAGGTCGTTGAGCAGATCGACGACCTGCTGCTGCACTGTGACGTCGAGCGCCGTCGTCGGCTCATCGGCCATGACGAGGCGGGGGTTACGCGTGAGGGCCATGGCGATGAGCACCCGCTGGCGCTGCCCCCCGGAAAGCTCGTGGGGGTAGGACTTCAAGGTCCGCACCGGGTCGAGGCCGACGAGTTCGAGCAGCTCCTCCGCCGAGCGTTTACCGCCGCGTTTGGTGAGTTGGGCCATCTGCGAGCGGATGAGCATCGAGGGGTTGAGGGAGCTCAACGCGTCCTGGTACACCATCGACATGTCGTGCCCGCGCAGGGCGTTGTGTTCCTCGGGGCTCATCTTCAACACGTCCCGGCCGTCGAACAGGATCTCGCCGGTGATCCGCGCCGTCGGGGGGAGCAGACCCATCACCGCGAGGGAGGTGATGGACTTCCCGCACCCGGATTCCCCGACCAGCCCCATCGTCTCGCCGGGGCGGACGGAGAAGGAGACGTCGTCGACGATATTCACCTCTCCGTGCGCGGCCGGGAAGGCGATGGACAGGTTCTTGACCTCGAGCAGCGGCGCGGTGTCGTCGGAATATGCGAGCCGGTCGTCTCGGGAGAATTCCGAGGCGCGCAGCGTGGAAAGACGGGCGGCGAGGCCCTCGCGGACCTCTTCGGGGTCGACCTCGAGCACGCGGGCCTCGGCTTCTGCGTCCGATTCGGCCATGCGCAGCTCATCCGCCTCGACGTCGACGTTCGTGCGGGCCTTGGGGGTCGCGAGGGAGTCGGTCATCCCCTCCGAGAGCACGTTCAGGGTGAGCGTGGTGAGCAGGATCATCACGCCGGGGAAGAAGGTGGGCCACCAGCGCCCGGAGAGCAGCAGCTGCTTTCCTTCACTCATGATGTTTCCCCAGGAGGGGTCCGGCGGGCGTACCCCGGCGTTGATGAAGGAGAGCGAGGCTTCGAAGACGATCGCGTCGGCCACGAGCACGGTGGCGAAGGTGAGGATCGGGGCGATCGAGTTCCGCGCGACGTGTTTGACGAGGATCCACGCGGTACGCGCGCCCATCACCCGGGTCGCGGCGACGTAGTCCTCACCGAGTTCGGAGAGGATGTTCGCCCGCACCACCCGCGTGAGCTGCGGGGTGTACAGGAACGCGATCGTGAGCACGAGGATCGGCGTGGAGTTGCCGAACACCGCGACGAAAACGGCGGCGAGGGCGATCCCGGGGAAGGACATGATGATGTCCATGATCCGCATGAGCACTTCGGAGACGGCCTTGTTCGCCGTCGCCGCGATCGAACCGAGGATAGCCGCCGCGACGAGCGCGACCGCCGTCGCGCCGATTCCGATGACGAGGGAGAACCGGGAGCCGTAGAGCACCCGGGAGAAGATGTCCCGGCCGACGGCGTCGGTTCCGAACCAGTGCTCGCCGCTCGGGGCGGCGACCGCATCGTGGGAGGACAGGGGGCTGTAGGGGATGATCCACGGCGAGAGCGCCGCCCCGAGCGCGACGAGGATGATGAACAGCAGCGAAAGCTTCGCGGTGAAGGGGAGGCCGCCCGTGAATCGGAGGCCGGGTACGGAGAGGCGTTCAGTGAGTTTGCGTCGCATCACACGCTCCTAATCCGCGGGTTCACGAGCACGTAGATCAAGTCCACGATGATGTTGATGACGATGAAGGCGATCGCCACACTCAAGGTGACGCCCTGGACGAGGAACACGTCGTTGCGTTTGACCCCATCGAGGATGAGTTGCCCCATCGCTTGGATGTTGAAGATGATTTCGATAATGACGGCGCCGCCGATGAGGTAGCCGGCGCGTAGCCCGAGCACGGTGACGGGTGTGATGAGCGCGTTGCGGAACACGTTGCGGGCGATGACGACCCGTTTCGGGATGCCCGCTCCGATCGCGGTGCGCACGTAATCCTTGTCGAGCTCCTCGACCATCGCGGTGCGTACCACCCGGGTGAGGGACCCGGAGACGGGGAGCCCTAGGGCGATCGCCGGCAGCGCGATCTGTTTGAGATACAGCCCCGGATCTTGCGTCAGTGGCACCCAGTCGCTGATGAGTGCGGGGAATATCCCCCACCCGCCGGGAACGTTGGCGAGCCACTGGATGAGGAGGATCGCGAGCCAGAACGAGGGCGTGGCAAGGGAGAGGATGGAAACGACCCGGATGAGCTGGTCGGGCCAGCGGTCGCGGTACAGGGCCGCGATGACCCCGAGAACCGCCCCGATGACGACGGCGATGAGCAGGCCGATGAAGGTCAACTGCAAGGTGATGGGCAGCGCGTGCATGACGACATCGGTGACCTTCTGGTTCCCTGAGGTCACCCCCATGTCCCCGTGCGCGATCAGGCGCCACACGAAGGTGAAGTACCGAACCCCGAGAGGGTCATTGAGCCCGTTTCGCTCCCGGTAGGCATCGATGGCTTCGGGGGAGGCGGACTCCCCGGGCGCAAGCCTTGCCGGGTCGATGGGGGAAAACGACATGACGACGAACACGAGCAGCGCCACGCCGAGGATCATGATCGGCAGGGCAACCAGGCGTCTGCCGATGAGCCTGATCAGGTTGGACACGCGTGCACTTCCCTTCTACGCGGAAACGCCGGGGCGTTGTGGGAGGGGGCCGCCCGCGGGGGTGGCCCCCTCCCATTGGGGTGAGAGTTAGCCTGCCAGGCCGACGTCCATGAGCGACAGGCCGGTCAGCGAGATCGGCTCGAAGCCGGAGAGGTCATCGGCGCTCCAGGCCGTGGGCACCTTGCGGTGGAACAGCGGGTAGAGCGGGATCTCGCGGGAGAGCGCGTCGTAGGTGTCGTTCCACAGTTCCTGACGCTTGGCCTCGTCGGTTTCCTGCAGGGCGTCGTCGAGGAGTCCTTGGATCTCGTCGTAGGAGTCCTGGCCCTTCCAGTGCATCCGCTGGTCGGTCCAGGTGTCCCCCGCGTACCACCAGCGCATGAGGAGGTCGGGGTCGTTACCGAACACGCTCGGGTCACCGGGGGCGATGAGCACGTCGTAGTCGTCGCCGCCGTCGATCTTCGTGTACTGGCCGGCGGACTGGCCCTCATCGAGAACCACCTTCACGCCGATCTCATCGAGGGATTCCTTGATGAGCGGGGTGACTTTGGCGACCCAGTCGTGATCGGTGGAGAGCATCGTGATCTCCTCGCCCATGAGGCCGGTTTCCTCGAACAGCTCCTTGGCCTTCTCGGGGTCGTATTCGTACACGACCTCGGCCTCGTTGTAGTTCGGGTGCGAGCTCTGCACGAACGAGGAGGCGGCCTCGGCATGGCCGAGCAGCGCGGTGTCGATGACCTTATCCATGTCGATCGCGTACATCAGCGCCTGCCGGTTGCGAACGTCAGAGAAGTTGTCGCTGGACATGTTGAACATCGCGAACAGGAGCCCGAAGCCCTGCACGGATTCCACGTCTGCGCCTTGGGCCTCGAGGGTTTCGATGTCGAGGTAGGGAACCGAGTCGATCGCCGAAACGCTGTCCGAGGCGAGGGCGTTGACGCGGGCGGTGGCGTCGGGCAGGACGTCCCACACGAGTTCCTTGACCTGGGCCGGGTGGTCCCCGGTGTAGTCGTCGAAGCGTTCGAGCTTCACGGTGCCGCCGGCGCCGTTGTCGGTCATCTCGTACGGGCCGGTCCCGATCGGGTTGGCATCGAAGGCGTCGAGGTCTTCTTCCACCGCCGCCTGGGGAACGATCTTCACGACGGCGACGCGCTCCTCGAGAACACCGACGGGGTATTCGAGGTTGAGCTGCACGGTCGTGTCATCGGTGGCTTCCACCGATTCGATGAAGGGGATAAACTGGCTGTAGAGCGAGTTGTTGTCCGGGTCGAGTACCCGGTCGAAGGAGAACACGACGTCGTCGGCGGTCACCGGGGTGCCGTCGTGGAAGACCGCGCCTTCGCGCAGGGTGGCGGTGTAGGTGGTCTCGTCCACTTCTTCGAGCCCGTCGGCTGCGAGCGCGTTGTACGGTTCGCCGTTGGCGGGGTCGAGTTCGGTCAGGCCCTCGAGCGTGTGCCAGTTGACCGCGACGGTCAGCGCCGCCGACGTGGTCATCGGGTCATAGCCGTTGGTCCCGAGCTCGTAACTGATCCCGGCCCGGATGGTGCCATCGGGATCTCCGCTGCCCTGGCTCTCGCCATCGGCATCGGCGGCGCCTTCTTCGGGGGCGCCGTTCCCGTTATCTGAAGGTGCGCACGCGGCCAGGGCAACTACAACGCTCGCTGCAGCGAAGGCGGTGGTTGCGCGGCGAATCCCGCGGCGCCTCATTCCAAGTGTGTGATTCATCGTTGAAACCCTTCCGGGTGTCGGGTGCATCGTTTACATCGGACATCAGACATCCTATGCTTAGATTCCTGAGGAAGTAAACCTGCGCCACAATGGAACGAGCAATTGTGGCCCAGATCGCATAGTCCGGCGATCCCCCTTACAACAGATGGATAATCGATGACCGTTTCACCAACCCGGGTCCCGTGGTCGGCCACCGAGGCTCTCCAGGAGCTCATCCTCGCCGAGGGCCTTCGCCCCGGCGACCCCATGCCCACAGAGATCGAACTCAGCGAACGGCTCGGCGCCGGGCGCTCCACCATCCGCGAGGCGATGAGGACCCTTTCCAGCCTCGACATCGTGGAGGTCCGCCACGGCCACGGCACGTACGTCGGCAACTTCTCCCTCGCCCCGCTCGTCAATGGCCTCATCTTCCGCGCCCGCTTCGATGCCTCGGCGGACTTCCAGACCCTTCGGGAGGTCCTTCAAACCCGGATCGCGCTCGATCTCGCGGTCGCCGACGAGCTCGTTACCCAGTTCGGGGGCGAGGAGGACCCCGAACTCAACGCCCTCGTCGAGGCGATGGCCACCAAGGCCCAGGCGGGAGAGAGTTTCGCCGAAGAGGACCGCCGCTTCCACCTGCTGCTCATGGAACGGGTCGACAACCGCCTCTTCGGCGAACTCGTCGAATCGTTCTGGAAGATCCAGACGAAGGTGCAGCCCCACCTCGGGGTCGCCCCCGGAGCGGACATCATCGAAACCGCCCGCGCCCACGGAACGATGCTGGAGGCCGCCCGCAAGGGTGACGCCGCTGCGTACCGCCAGGCCGTCCTCGACCACTACGCCCCGCTGCAACGCGCCGTCGAACGCGCGCGGGGGCGCCAATGAGCGCCGACGGCGACCCGCGCCC